>CAZZEV010000107.1:0-9517 GCA_964653305.1 uncultured Cellvibrionaceae bacterium
CGATGACGGCTAAACCAGCGCCCAAATGCATAAAAGGGCAAACTGAAAAATGCTGCCATAAAAAATACGAAGATAACGACGAGAAATACCGCGAGTGGTGCAGGGGCGCCTCCGAAACCGCTAATACTGACGTAAATCCAGGAGACGCCAAGTCCATACATGCCTACGCCAAACCACCAAGCTCTCCACCAAACAGCCTTTAATGTCTGCTGGTTAATGAGCAGTGCGAAAATGCTTAATGCAAGAATTCCGAGTGGCCAAATGTTGAAAGGGGCAAAGCTAAATGGGACTAAACAACCTGAAACCAAGGCAATCAGAAGTTGTAACCCATTTGGAAGCTGGTTAAGACGTCGGACAATATTTAATGAGGTCATAAAACCGTTAAGCGAAGTAAATGAATTTGGCGATTGTCGGAGTAGAGCACGCGGAATTGAAAGTTTTCAATCACGGCAACTTCATTGCGCTTGGGGATGTGACCAAACTCTTGCATCAATATGCCGCCGATAGTATCGAAATCTTCATCGCTGAGTTCGGCGTTAAAATGCTCGTTAAATTCTTCGATGGGCGTAAGCGCTTTGATAATGAAGTCGGTATCGCTCATACGTTTGATAAAAGTATCGTTTTCTTCTTCGTCGGTTTCGTCTTCAATTTCGCCGACAATTTCTTCCAAAATATCTTCGATGGTGAGCAGGCCAGAAATGCCGCCGTACTCATCCATAACCAAAGCCATGTGGTAGCGGTTTTCTCGGAACTCGCGTAGCAACACGTTTACACGTTTGCTTTCGGGCACAATATTGGCGGGGCGCAAAATACTTTCCAAGTTAAAGTTTTCAGTGCCGTTGAGTGCGAGTGGCAATAAATCTTTGGCGAGCAAAATACCTTTAATATCATCCAGGCTTTCGCCAATAACAGGGAAGCGTGAGTGGCCGGATTCAATCACTTGCGGCAAAAAATCTTGCGGAGAATCTTCCATGCGAATCGCAGTAATTTGCGAGCGCGGTACCATAATTTCGCGTGCTTGCAAGGATGACACATCAAGCGCGCCTTCAATAATGCTGAGTGCATCTTGGTCAAGCAATTTGTTATCGGCAGCGTCTTTAATGATTTCTAATAATTCATCGCGTGAACGTGGCTCATCGCTAAAGGCGTGCAGTAATTTATCCAGCCAGGACTTTTCATGTTTATCTGTTTGGCTGCTGTAGTCTTCCGACATTTTAGGGTTACCTGATTTAAAAAATATGTCCGTATCGAACAAGAAAAATTATCGTTCGGTTGTTGCTATTGTTCATTGCTTTCGAGCGTTTCAGTATAAGGCGCCGGAAAATGTAATTGCGTAATCAATCGCGTTTCTAAAGCCTCCATTACATCGGCTTCGTCATCTTCTACATGGTCGTAACCGAGTAAATGCAGCGTGCCGTGTACTAGCATATGCGCCCAATGAGCTTCTAAAGTTTTGCCTTGCTCTTGCGCTTCGCGTTCAACCACGGGAGCGCAAATCACTAAATCACCCAACAGAGGCACACCCACTTCATCGGGAATATCCGCTGGGAAAGACAGCACATTGGTAGGCTTATCTTTACCACGATATTGCGCGTTCAGCTCTTGGCTTTCAGCTTCATCCACAATGTAAACACTGACTTCTGCTTGGTTTAGCTCATCACTTTGGAGCGCTGCGCTAATCCAGAGTTCAATGTTTTCGACGCTGGGAATTTTTGTGCTGGAGCTATTCACTTCAACATCAATTTGGTACGGCATGATTTAACTCGCCTGATTATTCGGGTTGTGGCTGTTGTTGCCATTATGATTTGGATTGGCTTTTTCGAAGGCGTCGTAAGCTTCAACGATGCGCATTACAATCGGATGGCGCACAACATCTTTCGCTGTGAAGTGAGTAAAGCTGATACCAGGGACGCCTTCTAAAACTTCAACCGCGTGACGTAAACCCGAGGCCATACCGCGCGGCAAATCGATTTGGGTTGGGTCGCCAGTAATAATGGCTGTGGTGCCAAAACCAATTCGCGTTAAAAACATTTTCATTTGTTCGCGAGTGGTGTTTTGGCTTTCATCTAAAATAACAAAGGAGTTATTGAGTGTGCGGCCGCGCATAAAGGCGAGGGGGGCAACTTCAATAATGCCGCGCTCCATTAATTTGCCAACCGTATCAAAGCCGAGCATTTCAAACAAAGCGTCATACAAGGGGCGTAAGTATGGGTCAACTTTTTGCGCTAAATCGCCGGGTAAAAAACCGAGTTTTTCGCCGGCTTCCACTGCGGGGCGAACCAACAAAATACGTTCAATTTGATCCTTTAACAAAGCTTCAACTGCGCATGCAACGGCGAGATAAGTTTTACCTGTACCGGCTGGGCCAATACCGAAATTAATATCGTTAGTTTGCACTGCCTTTACATAGCCAAGCTGATTTGCGCCACGGGGTTTAATCGTGCATTTTTTAGTGCGGATTAAGGTGACGCCGGAATTGTTAGATTCAGTAGCATCCAAATCGGCAGTACGATTGGCTTCAAAAGGTGTGTTCAGTTGTTCCATAAGGGCTTCAATACCTGAGGTTTGCAAGGCAAGGTGAACTTCATCGGGTGTTAATTCAGCGGATGCAGTTTCAGCGTAAAGGTGACGCAATAATTCGGCAGCAGTTGTCGTCGCGGTGTGTGCTCCTAGCAGCGCAAAGTCGTTGCCGCGATTGCGAATTTCAATCGCAAAGTGCTTTTCTATTTGATGCAGGTGTTGGCCAAGGAGGCCACAGAGATTGGCAAGGCGGCGGCTGTCATTAGGTTCCAGTGTGAACTGGATAGAGTGGGGTGCAGTAGTGGTCTGTTCAGACTTTTTTGAAGGATTGATCTGTTCAGTGCTGCTTATAGGGCTGTTCAAAGTGGTCAATAAACTCGTGTGACTTAGATAAAACCAAGACTAAACCATATCGACAAGCGGATAAAGCAAAAAAATGGAAAGTCTTGATCTAGCTGGGCTGAATGGCGGCTAAACAGGCTTTCAACCGCATTCAATAAAGCGTTATTTAATCCAGTCGTCGTCCAGCTCTGAGGCAATAAGAACGCCGCGCAAGGAGTTGGTCAGCGCTTCTTCAATCACTATGTCTGCGAATTTACCGATTAAATCGGTATTGTCAGCGCGGAAGTTCACCACACGGTTATTTTCAGTGCGGCCAGAAAGCTGACCTGGATCTTTGCGTGAATAACCCGTAACCAGAATTCGCTCTGTATTACCCACCATGCGGCGGCTAATAGCCATGGCCTGCTGAATTAGGCGATCTTGCAGGATCTTAAGGCGCATCTTCTTAGTTTCTTCGTCGGTATCATCCGGTAAATCGGCCGCTGGCGTGCCGGGGCGAGGGCTGTAGATGAAGCTGTAAGATGTATCGAAATCCATATCGTGAATGAGTTTCATGGTCGCTTCAAAGTCGGCCTCGGTTTCACCGGGGAAGCCAATAATAAAGTCAGATGAGAAGCTTATATTCGGGCGATTCTTTTTAATTTTGCGCAGTTTGGATTTGTATTCCAGCGCTGTATGGCCGCGTTTCATCGCCATCAAAATACGGTCTGAACCGCTTTGCACCGGCAAGTGCAGGTGACTTACCAGTTCCGGTACTTCGTTGTACACATCGATCAGGGCATCGGTAAATTCAACGGGGTGCGATGTAGTAAAGCGAATACGGTCAATACCATCAATGGCCGCTACACAGGTAATCAGCTCTGCCAAGTCCATAAACGTGCCGTCGCCGTTATCACCGCGATAGGCGTTTACGTTCTGGCCAAGCAAGTTCACTTCGCGCACCCCTTGTTTGGCAAGATGGGCGATTTCGGTAAGTACATCCGCCACAGGGCGATTCACTTCTTCACCGCGCGTGTAAGGTACTACGCAGAAAGTACAGTATTTGGAACAGCCTTCCATAATGGAGACGAAAGCACTTACGCCATCGGCATCTGGCTGGGGCAGTCGGTCGAATTTCTCGACTTCGGGGAAGCTGATATCAACCACAACAACGCCGTTTGCGCGCTTGGTTTCCATCATTTCTGGCAGACGGTGCAGAGTTTGTGGGCCAAAAATCAAATCTACATGGGGGGCGCGTTTGGCGATCGCTTCGCCTTCTTGGCTGGCAACACAGCCGCCTACGCCAATCACTAAATCGGGGTTTTTCTTTTTAAGTGTTTTCCAGCGGCCAAGCTCATGGAACAGGCGCTCTTGGGCTTTTTCGCGGATAGAGCAGGTGTTAATGAGGATAACGTCGGCATCTTCCGGGTCTTCAGTAGCCACCATATTGTGGGATTCGCCCAGCAAATCACGCATGCGCGATGAGTCATACTCATTCATTTGGCAGCCGTGGGTTTTGATATAAAGCTTTTTGGTGGGTTTTTCGATGGTGGTAGACATGCAACGCGCCTGCTTAAAAACTAGTCAAAAACGAGGCGCGCATTATAGGGCAGTTGGCGGGGGAAACCTATAGCTGATTGGGCGATTTGCTGCGGTATAAAAGCCGTAAATTTATAAGGTCTTTAGCGTCTTCTCCAAGCCAACAAAGGCCATGTTTTGGAAGTGCTCATCAATAGCGCTGGCGGATAAATGTTTGCGTTCGAGCGCCCAGATACTGGTAGACCAAATCGCGCCTACCAAATGCTGAATGGTTAACTCAAGTTTAATACGCTGGAGGTTTGTGTTCTGTGGGGCTGTTAGCTCACGGCCAATCAAGTCGGCGAGCATACGCAAAAAATAGCGCTCAACAATAAAAAAATCATCGCGCCCTACAATGTCGTCATAGAGTTTGTGATGGCTGAGAATATGGTTAAAAAAATGAAAGGTAAATTTTAGTCTGGGTGTCTTGTGTGGCGGTGTGTGCGGCGCCTCATTTTTTACAGCTTCTGCTTTCACAGCCTCTAGCAAACCATTGCGCAAATGTTCTATTGAGGCTTTAAGAACATCTTCTTTGCTGGTGAAGTGTGCATAGAAAGTAGTCCGACCAATCTCAGCGCGTTTCAGAATGTCTTGTACGGTGATCTTCCCATAGCCTTTTTCTCTCATCAAATCATGAAAGATATTAAAAACGGCTTCTTTTGCGCCCATTTGTTTCTTTTCAACAAGTTGCTTTGGCGTGAGTGTCGTCATAGTTAAAAACGTTCAATGAGAAAATAGAACCGAACAATGTGGGTGTTTTTGTTCTTCGCAGTTAGATCGATAAATCTTATCTTGGAGTTTCACTTGCTACAGCTAAAAGTTTAACGGATTTGGTTGCGAGATAACAGCGTGGTAAAGAGCCTCAATGATAGCGAACGATTTATAAGTTCTGATGCGGCATGGAATTTTCCGCTCAATGCAATATTTTGCCGTTCAGCACCTTTTTCGCTATTAATAAGTTTATCTATTTTACCTTTGGTGTAATAAAACCCATAAAGGATTCAGATTGCAATGTTGGAACAAAATAATCCCAATAATTCTATGTCTTACTTGGTGTCCCTACGGGATTTGTCCAAATCCTATGAGTCAGCGGGTTCCTCCGTTAGTGTGTTGCACAATATTAATCTTGACATCGCGATAGGTGAGCGCGTTGCGATTGTGGGGAAATCCGGTAGCGGTAAAACAACGCTCATCAATTTACTAACCGGTATTGATAGCCCAAGTACAGGCGATATTGTTATACAAGGTCAATCCATTACAGCACTCAGTCAAAATGCTCTAGCTCAATGGCGAGGTAAACATATAGGTATTGTGTTTCAGTTCTTTCAATTACTACCTACGCTAACCATTCAAGAAAACATTATTCTGCCGATGGATTTTTGTAATCAATTTCCTCGCAATAAACGTGCTGCGCGCGCTTTAGAATTATTGGATCGTGTGGGTATTGCTGATCACGCTCACAAATTGCCTGCCGCTTTATCGGGGGGGCAGCAACAACGTGCGGCTATAGCCCGCGCGTTGGCCAATGACCCTCCGTTATTAGTTGCTGATGAGCCCACAGGTAATTTAGATTCCACCAATGCCGATCACATTATGCAATTGTTTACAGATTTGTCGAGGGAAGGAAAAACGATTATTACTGTGAGCCATGAACGCGATATTAGTCGTTATGTAGATCGTATTATCACCTTAAAAGACGGTGAGATTGATGGCTCTACACAGGTGGCCTTATGAGAACGGCACTGCATAAACTTTGGGGTGACATAGCGGCAACACCTAGCCGTTACGCCATGATGATAATTGCAATTGCCGTTAGTTCTGCGGCGATTATTGCCATGTTATTGGCTTACTCGGTGCTAACGCGCGCTGTTCAGAGTAATTATATGGCAACCAATCCTGCTGCAGCCCAACTCATGGTGGGTCAGGTAGATGTAATGGGCGGAGCGGATGTGGTAGACAGGGCAGAAAGTATTCTATCGTTGGTGCGAAAAAATCCAGCTATTAGTGATGCAGAAGTTGGCGCGAACACCTATTTCAAAGTTGAAGTTACTTCGAATCAATTTGTAACTGCATTGATTTTTATAGTGCCAGATTTAGAAAAGGTGCGTATTAATAAAGTTCGGTTAGATGCAGGCGAGTGGCCAAAACTCGGTGAAATTTTATTAGAACGCAAAGCCTTGGGTGTTGCGCATGTATCCCTAGGTGATTCGCTTAAATTGATTGGAAAAAATGGCGTTACGCATTCGTTGGCTGTGAGCGGTACGGTTCATGATCCCGCACTAGGCCCTGCAGATACGGAACATGTGATTTACGTTTATATGTCGCAAACTACTTTTTTAGAGCTGAATGAATCGCCCGTTGAAAGTTATATTAAATTTACCGTTTCACCAGAACAGCTGAACACTGCAGCTATTGAGAGCATTGCTGCGGATACCGTGGAAAATATTACGCCGCTTATGGCTGTACATGAAGTTAGAGTTCCACCTCCAGCGCAACATCCTCATCAAACTCAAATGACCTCTGGCTTACGTATGTTGCTCTTGTTTAGCGTGCTTGCTGTAGTGCTAGGAGCGATACTCATTGCTACTACTTTATGGGGGTTGCTAGCACAACAAGTTCGCCAAATTGGCATTATGAAAACTATTGGCGCTAGCTCTACACAGATTTTTTTACTCTATTTAATTCTGGTAGTGGCTATAGGTGTGCTTGCACTGCTGATAGGTTTTCCGTTGGGTATTTGGTCTGGTAATAGTCTTATTACTATGGCTGCAGATTTATTGAATTTAAATATTGTAGATGCATCCTTGCCAATGGGTTTGTGGGTGTTCAGTGTGATCTTTTGTGTCGGCTTGCCTGTGTTAATGGCGATTTACCCTATTCGTGTTGCGGCAACGAAAACGGTTCGCGCTGCGCTGGATGATTGCGGTGTGGCTGAAGTTTCTTCTGGCACTAACAAATTCCATATTAGGTTAAATTTTCTATCCCCTATATGGGTGATGACGTTGCGTAATATCTTTCGGCGCCGTGGGCGGTTAAGTTTCACAGTGCTCTTGTTGGGAATTGCAGGCGCTACCTTTCTATCCAGCCAAAATTTATTGGCATCTTGGAGTGCCTTAGGTTTAAAAGCTCAAGCGCATCGGTATTATCAAATTGAAGCTAACTTCTCCGAAGCTAATTCTCAAGAAGTTATAAGTGCTGCTTTGAAGAAAATGAGCGGGATTAATGAAGTGGAGTTTTTTAATAAACAGGGGGTATCTCCAGTAGCAAGAAATGGTTTGGCTATTGAGCGCGTCTATCCCGATGGTGGTCACGGTAATCTTAAACTCTATGCTGTACCTGTTCAAACGTCGATGTTTTCACTGGACATCATTCAGGGTCATTGGTTGAGAGAGCACGAAACTGATGACGTTGTACTCAATCAATCCGCTCACAGTTCGTTTTTTTATGAGAAAAAAATTGGCGATATGATTAATGTGTATATACAAGATAAGCCTAGGCAGTTTCGCTTGGTGGGCATTATGAGTGAACCGCTTGCAGGAGCGAGTTTGTATATTCATTCAATTGATTTAATGCCTAATAGTTTTCGTTTAAATCTAAATGATATAAGCGCGTCAAATATAGATGGCTTTGCGGCTCAACTTGAGCACGAATTTAAAAGTGCAGGAATTTCCATCGGTTCTATTACTACCGAAAATCATCGCAAAAAAAGTGGCAATGGCCACTTAATGATTATGGTTTTAATTTTGGTGATGATTGCAATTACCATGATTCTGGTCGGCTTTTTGAGTTTAGCAACGGTGATGAGTACTAATGTCAGCGAGCGCTTAAGAGAGTTTGCAGTCATGCGTAGCTTGGGTGCTAAAAATTCAACCATTGCCTCGTTAATTATTAATGAGTCTATTTTCATCGCCTTAGGTAGTTTTTTGGTGGCGCTTCCGATAGCAGGATTATTTTCGTGGTTGATGGTGCAGATGCTAGCCGGTATGACCATGCAGCCATTGAGTGTTGCTATATCGGTAAATGGGCTGTTGAGTTGGGCTTGTATTGCAGTACTAGGTGCAGTTCTAGCAGCACTGTTGCCGGCATTAAATACTATGCGTTTTAGTATCAGAGAAGTGCTGGCCTATACCTGAATCAATTTAGTTGAGTGAGTTAAATCGTTGTAACATTTTAAGGAGTTATCATGAAAAAAAGTTTACAGGCCATTATTATTCTTGCGGTTGTCTTAGTAATTATTGCGGTCTTGGCGCATCACCTGGATGTGGGCAGTTTTTTTAGAGAGCTGCATGGTGGTTAGTTTTAACTTTGCTGAAATAAGCTGTTCGCCTGATGGCTAGCAGCTTGTTTTTGATCATCGCTTTTTCCCATACGCACTAATACATACACCGCGATACCATCCGCTAATTGCTGTAGGCTTTAATTTGCGCCTTGGCTTATAGAAAATTGCAGCTTTTTATCCAGCTCAACCACAAGATCTCGTTGGCTGTAAGGGCATACAAATTCCAATCTATACGCTAACAACTGCAAGCCCACTTTGGCTTTGGTGCCGTAGAGTTTGTCGCCAACGATGGGATGACCAATGTTGGCGAGGTGGCGACGAATTTGGTGTTTACGCCCAGTTTCAATGTGCACATCCAACAGGGTCGCGTTATTCACTGAGCCGATTTTTTTGATGTGCGTGATAGCTACTTTGCCATCCAATTCAAAATCCAACGTCATGCCGTCTCTGGGCAATTCGCAATCATCCACCACCCAAGCTTGATAATGCTTTTTGATGTCGCGGCCTTGAAATAGCACCGATAACTTGGCGGCACTTTGGCTATCGTGCGCGATGATCATCAAGCCCGCAGCATCCGCATCCAAGCGATGCACTAAAAAGCAGTCGCGTTGGCTGCCTAATAGCGATTGGCCATTCACTTCAACCCAACGTAAAATGCTACAGTGGTCACCCCATTGGGAGCCTTGTGCCAGCATGCCGGCGGGTTTGTACCAAATGCTGTAGGCCACTGCGTCGTGTATTAACTGCGCGGTTTCGGGTTTGCGCGCGAGCACTTGCTCGTCGTAAAAGAATTGAATTTTTGAGCCTTTGTAGAGCACT
>CAZZEV010000108.1:0-9517 GCA_964653305.1 uncultured Cellvibrionaceae bacterium
GATTCCTCCGCAGGCGGCTATGTGGTTTTCTTTGATAAGAAATGCGTCGTACAGGCCGATTCTATGGTTGTGGCAACCGCCTGCGACTACGGCGTATTTTTGAGCATCGCGTAGGCCGGGTAGGGTTTTGCGAGTGTCCAGCAGTTTTACTTTCGTGTGAGCAACGAGATTTGCGTAATAACGACTTATCGTGGCTGTGCCTGAGAGTGTCTGCACGAAGTTTAGGGCGGTGCGTTCGCCCGTGAGTAAGCTGCGAGCATTGCCGCTTAGACTAAATAGTGTGCTGTTTGCTGATACAAATTCGCCATCTTCAAGGTGCCATTCAATCTCAACGTTTTTATCTAGCTGCGAAAAAACTTCATTGACCCAATCTTTTCCGCAGAATACGCAATCCTCGCGTGTGATGATGGTCGCTTTTGCCCTTTGCTCGGAAGGTATTAATTGGGCGGTAATATCGCCACTACCAATATCTTCTGCAAGTGCTGTGGCGACGTTTTCGCGAATGCGCTGGGCTAAATGGGGTATGCGTTCGGCAAAAGTAAGGATCATAGGATGGTTTGTCCAAGCGTGCTTATGATGGTCAATAGTACTCGATGTAGTGATCCGCAGGTCGTTGTCCGTGGTTCTATTTGGGCTTTGTTGTTATACCACTTGGTTACACAGGATCGTTAAAATTCTGTTAAATCATATAAGAAAAGGCGCATCTTATCACTATTTGTGATATGGCTCTCGCCTTGAGCATTTGCCCCTAGAGTGCATAACTTACTTGGATATACTTGTTTTACCGAGGTCTCTCTTTTGATGGTTAAGCATCATGTCTGAACAAATCCGTCCTGAACCGAATAACGTCGTGCAATTAAACCCTGAGCGTGCAGCAGCAGGGCAGCCGCCACAGATTATTTTGGCTCGCTTGCCTGCCGCAATGCATTCATTACGCGATAAGGCACGTCAGCAGTTGCAGGGATTGTTACGCGACCTATTTGATAAAGTTGACGATGCTATGTTTGAGTTGGCTGACAAAGCCAATAATAACCATGACCAGAATTTGTATTTTGACTCTATGCGTGAGGTACGTTTACGCCGTCGCGCGATGGAATCCTCATTTTTTCGCAGTATTGATATTCGCTTTGCTCAGCTGCTTGATCACAATGCCTATCGTGATGAGGTGCAATCAGAAATAAAAGAATTTTCGCTAGATGATTTATCTCTTGTTAAGAATGATGATCTTGAGGAAATGGTTGCCATTGAGGGCATGATTAATAAGGCCAATGAGCAATTTGCGGAGCCTATTCAGCATTTAACGTTACGCATTGACCATTTGGTTCCCATCAAGGTTTATCAAAAGAATAACCCACTTGGCGTGGATGTTATTTGTAATGCTTTCAATGATGCATCCAAAAATTTAAGTATTGATGTTAAAGCCAAGTTAGTTTTACTGAAGCTTTTCGACAATATGGTAATGACCCAGCTGGGTACTTTATTTCAATCGCTTAATCAGTTGCTGATTGAATTAAATATTTTGCCTTCACTAAAACAGGCACCGCGCACTCGGCGTTCTGACTCTCCTGCCGCCCATGAGCACTATGGGTCAGGTTTATCTGCTTCATTAACGCCTGAAAACTCCAGTCAGCCGCAGGGTTCAAACACAGGGAATGGGCAGGTTGGTACGGGTGGCTCTTATGATGAGCAGACTAATCAGGTTTTACATACCTTGCGCGATTTGTTGGGCGCGCGTGGTGGCGCGGCGCGCGGCGCGGGTGAGCGCATTACGGGTGAGGAAATTGCCAGTCAGGATTTGGTTAAAATTCTTTCTTTGGCTCAGCACCAAAACACCTTTACCCAAGCGTCGGTGGCTAGTTCTGGGGCACCTATTAATATCCGCGAGTTGCTGCAGCATTTATTAACCAATAGCGAACAACAAAAAACACAGGCCATTAATCAAGTTGACGACGACGTAATCAATCTCGTTAGCATGATGTTTGATTTTATTTTAGATGATCGCAATCTTGCTTCGCCTATGAAGGCATTGATTGGCCGCTTGCAAATCCCTATGGTCAAAGTAGCCATTGCAGACAAGACTTTCTTTAGTAAGGGCGGTCATCCTGCGCGTCGTTTATTGAATGAAATGGCAATGGCGGCTTTGGGTTGGCAAGAGTCGAGCGATGCTAATCAAAACGGTGAGCAGCGCAAAGATAGTTTGTTCAGCAAGATGGAATCTACTGTTCAAACGATCTTGTCGGATTTCGATACCGACATCTCAATTTTCAACAACTTGCTGACTGATTTCCGTTCGTTCCTCGAAAAAGACAAGCGTCGTGCGTCCATTTTAGAGCAGCGCACGATTGATGCAGAAGATGGCAAAGCTAAATCTGAGCGTGCGCGTTTACAAGTCGATTCTGTATTAAATCGATTAACCTCTGGCCACGATTTACCTGCACCAGCGCAAAAATTATTGCGCGATGCGTGGGGTAATGTGCTTTTTATTATCTCTTTAAAGCAGGGTGTTGAGAGTGCAGAGTGGCAGGCTGGTATTCGCACCGCGCAGCAATTGGTGTGGAGCCTAACCGCGCCCATGTCTAAAGAGAATCGTCAGGGTTTATTAAAACTCGTGCCGCAATTGCTGCAAAAGTTGCGCGAAGGTTTGGAAGATATTTCCTACAGCCCCTTCGAAACCACACAATTGTTTAAACAGCTGGAAACCTTGCACTTAGCGCGCTTGCGCTCGGTGCCAAAAATTGATGATGCACCTGCAGTCGTGGCTCCTAAAGTGAAAGTCAAACTTGCAGAGGCGCCAGCACCTACAGCGCCCGTTGTTCACATCAATGCCGCTGAAATTCCGGTGGTAAATACTGCGGTTGAGCAACCTGCTCCAGTAGTTGCTCAAACAGTAGCGCCTGAAGTACTTGCCGAGTCGGTAGTTGCACCTGTAGCGGTTGCGATAGTGATGGATGTTGCTGAAGCTGTACCCAGTGTTGAAGCGGTAATACAGGAGCCAGTGGTACAAGAGAGCACGACACATGAGACCGTAGACGAAGTTGTTGTTCAGGAAGAAGCCGCGGTTGAAATTCCTGTATTAGAGGATGTAGCCGTTATTGAGCCACTGGTACCTATAGGTGCAACGCTTGAATCACTTGAAACATTTGTGGTGATTAATGAAGAGCCGATTGAAACTCAAAGTGCAGACAGTTTGCCTGAGGGCGATCAACATCTCTCTTTGGTCGCAAATCTGACCCAGGGCAGTTGGTTTGAGATGCAAAGTGAGGACGGTCAAAAATTCCGCAGTCGCCTTGCTGCTATTATTCGCGCAACTGGTAAATATATATTTGTGAATCGCTCCGGTGTTAAGGTCGCGGAAGAAACCCGTATGAGTTTGGCTTTGGCACTTAAGTCTGGACGCTTGCAAGTTCTGGATGATGGCATGTTGTTTGATCGCGCACTTGAGGCGGTCATTGGCAACCTACGTAATAATCGTTAAAACTTTCTCCTATTCTCGGCCTCGGCCCGCAAAGGGCGGGCGAGTGCAAATGCTTGGTCTTAGGTTTATTATGCCTGCTTCATTGAACAGGTAAGCAGGTCGATAAGGCGGGCATTTGGTGATATCAAATGAAACTGATTTGAAGCATAGCGGTATCAAAGATGGCTATCTAAACGCCGCAGTGCAGTGCCCATCGCCCAATGCCAATCAGCGCCCGCAAGCGCAATCCGTAAGTCTTCTCGTTATCCACAATATCAGCTTGCCGCCTGGCCAATTTGGCACGGGTTGCGTACAGTCATTTTTTACTAATCAGCTGGATACTTCCCTAGATCCCTATTTTCAAACCATTGCCGGGCTGCAGGTGTCTGCACATCTTTTTATAGAGCGCGATGGTACTGTCACCCAATTTGTCCCTTTTGATGCTCGTGCATGGCATGCGGGCTTATCTTCTTTTCAGGGGGTTGCAAACTGCAATGACTACAGTATTGGGATTGAGTTGGAAGGTTGCGACGATATTGCTTACACTGACGCCCAATATAGTGCACTAGCGGAAACAGCTCGGCAAATTTTGGCGGCTTACCCGCTGATTACACCTGAGCGAATGGTCGGCCACAACCAAATTGCGCCGGAGCGTAAAACAGACCCAGGAGAAGCGTTTGATTGGGATCGGTTTTACAAACTGCTAGACGACAACTGATTTTATAAAGAAAAGCCCCTGCTTTTATAAAGAGAAGCCTATGATTTTTTTAAGTTTAATAGCCGTTTTGGCGATTATGTATTGGTCCAGCTCGACGGCGACTATTTTGCAACGCGATGGCTGGTTTATTTGGTTGCTCAATCGTCTGCGTAGTTTACCTGCGGTTTCTTCCTTTCCTTTGCTGCCCATGATTTTGGCGCTTGCCTTACCGCTTTTGCTCATGATTCTCTGCATTTGGGCAATCGTTTATTTTCTTTCCGCTAACTTCCTGTTCTTTTTATACGTGCCTGTACTTTTGTACTCCTTGGGGCGCGGTGATTTTTTGGCAGATGTAAATACCTATATTGATATCGCGAATCGTGGCGATTCGGTGGCTGCTAGCAAGTTAATTGATGATTTTTGTGGTCGTGCCGCTAGTGACATAGGTTCAGCATCGACAAGTGATTGGAAGGGCTTGCACACGCAAGCATTAAAAGTGATTAGTTATCGCGGGTTTGAACGAACCTTTGCGGTGTTGTTTTGGTTTGTTATTGCGGGCGCTGTGGGTGCGCTTTTGTATCGCTTAAGTGCTATCTACCGCGAGCAAACTATGCCTACTTCGAGTGAAGCGATCTTGGCCGAAAAATGGTTATGGCTAATCGAATTCCCAGCGGTACGCCTGATGGGGTTAACTTGGGCATTTGTGGGTAATTTTGATAGCTGCCCCTTGCGCGACAGCTTGGCAGATACTGAAAACTCATCCATGACTATTTTAAATAACAGTTTGCGTGGCGCCTTGGGTGCGCCAACGGATTTGTATATAAAACCAGAGCAGATTGTAGGTGTCATGACCCCGCAAGAGGTTACTGAATCTACTGAAGAGCGCGCAGAAGCTGAGCAAGAAGCAGAAGAAAATGCGCAAGAAGTGCTTGAAGATTTGGTGGGTATTACCCTCAGTCCGCATGCAGAACCGGCATATTCATTTGCGTTAGTTAAATCCAGCGTACCGCTGTATTCACGCTCGCTATTGTTTTGGGTTGGTGCTATCGCCTTCGCGACTTTGTTTATTTGATCAATTCATTTAATTTTCATTTTATTTAATTAATCTTCGTTTTTAGATTTGTAGAGGTAACTAACAATGCCATCTTTTGATGTGGTTTCAGAAGTCGATAAACATGCACTCACCAACGCTGTTGATCAGGCCGGTAAGGTGATCGTCAGTCGTTATGATTTTAAAGGCGTAGATGCCAAATTCGAGCGCAAAGAATATGATATTACGATCACTGCTGATACCGAATATCAGCTTGATGCCATGTTGGATTCACTGAGAACGGCGTTACCTAAAAATGGAATCGGTGTTTCTTGCTTGGAAATTAAACCGGTGAAAACGGCAGGCAAGCAAGTGAAGCGAGATATTACGGTACGCACCGGTTTGGAGTCAGAGCTGGCGAAAAAAATCGTAAAAATGATTAAAGACGAGAAGATGAAAGTGCAAGCTGCCATTCAAGGTGATCAGTTGCGTGTTACTGGTAAAAAACGCGATGACTTGCAAGAGTGCATGGCGATGTTGCGTGCGGCTGATATTGAAATGCCTTTGCAGTATACGAATTTTAGGGATTAAAAAATCAAATCCCCAGCCTCCCCCTTTTTCAAATGGGGAGGCTGGGAGAATTAAAACGCTTCATTAAAATTTTATTTCGTATGCGTTTTATTCCACAGCCACGCCAATAATAACAACGTGGGAATCACCGAAAGTGTGCTGAAAATAAAAAACGTTTGATAGCTAGTCGCCTCCACAATATAACCCGAAACCCCGCCAATAAACTTTCCCGGTAAATTTGCCAGCGACGCCAAAAGCGCATACTGCGTTGCGGTGAAATTGCGATCGGTAAGGCTAGACATAAACGCCACCAACACCACGCCCGCAAAACCTTGCGATAAATTATCGGCACTGATTGTTGCAAAAAATGCCCATTGTTCTGAGGGGTGAATTGCCATTAATAAATACGCGAGGTTTGACACTGAAACAGCAAGTGCTGCTATTACCAGCATGGGCTTGATATTAAACGCCGCAACACAAACGCCACCTAAAAATGCACCCGCAATACCAATCCACACGCCGTAAACTTTAGAAACCGTCGCTATATCTGCTTTGGTAAAACCTGAGTCTAAATAAAAGGGCCCAGCCAATACGCCGATCATCTGATCAGGCAATTTAAAGAGCCCAACGAAGGCTAAGAGTGCGAGTGCGAGCAATACACCATTGCGTGAAAAAAATTCTTGAAAAGGTTTTATAAATGCATCTTGAATGCGAATTTCGCGTATGCGTAATACGGTATCCGGAGCAGGTTCTTTGGATAAAAGCACAGCGATTAGCGGCAACAAAATGCATGCTGCCATGACTAAATACGCATTTCTCCAGCCAAAGAGTTCCGCCAAATAAAGTGCAATGGCGCCAGATAAAATTAATCCCAAGCGATAGCCTAGGATATAAGTGGCGGCGAGTGCTGCTTGCGACTCTACCGGCGCAATTTCAATGCGATAAGCATCGACCACTGTATCTTGAGTTGCGCCAGCAAATGCCGTTAAGCCAACCAGCATTGTGAAGATAGTGAGTGAGGACTCAGGGCCTACAATGGCCATACTCGCGAGCGCTGCTATTAAGAGAACTTGCGATAAAACCAACCAGCCTTTGCGTCGCCCTAAAAAAGGTAGTGGGTAACGATCGATTAAGGGAGCCCACAAAAATTTAAGTACGTAAAAAAAACTTGCGTAGCTGACTAATCCGATGACGCTTAAGGCGATACCTGTGTCGCGTAACCAGGTCGAAAGTGTATAACCCACCAATAGAAAGGGCAGGCCAGAGCCCAATCCCAAAAACAACATAGTGACTGCAGAGGGGGTGGCAAATGCGCGTTGGATGCCTCGCAAACCTTTGAAATTATTTTTTTCGTCTTGCGCTGCTGTAGTGTTTTTCATAAAGGGTGACTGTGCTCAGCTAGGATTTACGGATTGTAACCGTAAAGCGACAATTTAATTTTGCCATTGTGAATTTCAATACCGTCTTTTTCTAATCGCAGTATTTGCTCGCGATAACCGGCAGAGTCAACCGACATGGAAAGTTTACCTTGTGCATTAATTACGCGATGCCAGGGTAGGTTGGAGCCATCGGGTAATTCGCACATAAGTCTACCTGCTAAGCGCGCGCCATTTGGCATGCCTGCGAGCTTCGCTAAATTGCCGTAGGTAATAACCTTGCCTCTAGGGATTTGGGCAAGTGCCAAGTAAATGGCCTCTTTGCGTTCTTCTTGAGTCATAAGCATGGGAGCGTCAAGTTCCGATTAAACCTGTGAATAACCAACCTAAATTAACATTTATTGATTTGCCTATAATGGCGGCAGCTATTCTAATCCATAAATGATTTTTCTTTTCTTCTATAGCGTGAGCAGGTTTTCCGTGAAGCAATTTTTTGGTGTGTTGTCGCTCTTCTGGTGTTGTTGCATTCAGGCAGGTGTTGTCGTCTTAAATAATGGTGACCGTTTGAATGGCCAGCTGGTGCGTTTGGATGGCGACGCAGTGGTGTGGAAAACCGCCAATTTTGGCGAGCAATCCATCAAACGCACAAATATCAAATCCATTGCGACGGATCAGACATTAAAAATTAATGGCAACGCCGAGCCCTGTAATTTAGTGGGGCTTGAAAATGATCAGCTCACTTATCGTTGCGGTGTACTGGAATCAGTGACAATCCCATTCTTGACCCTGAAAGTCATGCTGCCATTCGAGGGTGGGAAAAAAGACGCTTGGATTCATCACGGTAAAATCAATCTTTGGGGTGCGTATTCGCGTGGCAACGAGGTGCGTGATGAGTGGAATTTGCAGGTTGAGGCTGATGTAAGACGCGGTGAGTTTCGCCATGTGGTGGGTGGTGATTTTGCACGCTCCTCTTGGTTCTACTCGGTGCCGCAGGAGCGTTGGAATGCGCGCTATTCGTTGGATTGGTTTTTACGTGAACGATGGTTTTGGTACAACAATACCGTCGTGGGGGCTGACCCACGTCGTGGATTGGATCGCTACTCGCTCCTAGGTTCAGGTGCGGGTTTTCAGTTTTGGGAGACTAAAAAAGCAGCGTTGTCGTTAAAAACAGGCTTGGCTTACTTGGATGAAACCTATTTGCCGCCCAATAAAAACACGGGTGATTTTACGCGAGATGATGATTTTATTGCCGCGCGAGTCGCCCTGGATTTCCGTTACACCTTACCGCTCGGCGTATCCTTCTTTCACAACAACGAACTTCTATATTCGCTTGAAGACTCTGCCGATTGGCGCTTGAAGACTGCTTCTGGCCTCAGTTCTATGATTTTGAATAAGGTATTCGCGGAGTTTAAGTTTGATTATCTTGTGGATAATGAGCCTCAGCCCGGAAGGGAGGGGGAGGACACGCGCTTGTCGTTAGGGGTGAGTTACAAGTGGTAAGATGGCAGGCTAGTTAATTGAGGAAATATCTATGCGTTTAGGTTTGATTTGGTTGTTGGTGCTCTTGGTGATTGAAGTGTGGTCGATTTTCAAAATGAGCGACTATGTGGGTGGTTGGGCAACACTCGTCCTTTTGGTGGCAGGTTTTATTTTTGGTTTGAAGCTGATGCGCAGCCAAGGTATTAACGCCATGATGAAAACCGCGCAGGGCGTTCAACCCGGCGAATCGCCTTTAGCCCCCTTGGCCACAGGTATTGTTAAAGCCTTCGCAGGTATTCTTTTAATTATCCCCGGGTTTGTGAGCGACTTTTTCGCACTGCTGATTTTGCTGCCCTTTGTGCGCAATAGCTTTGCGCGTCATCTCGCTAAAAAAGGTCAGTTCCAAGGTTTCGCTAATGGCGGCTTTGGTCAGAATGGCTTTGGTGGTTTTGGAGCAGGCGGTTTTGGAAAAGGCGGATTCGGTGGTTTTGGAGGCCCAAGCGCTGCCAATGAAGGGAATATCTATGAACACGATGGTTCGGCAAAGCCCGCTGAAAAAGTCATAGAGGGACAAGTTATAGAGCATAAGTTTGATAAGTAGGTTTAAAAAGGTCTGGTATTCCACCCTCAATCAAAAAAATATAGCTCCCACAAGATTTTTATGGTTATTTTGTGGGGGCAGAGTTGAAATCCCTAATCCCAACCCCACATCCCTCTCACTGCATTGCGAGCTGCTGTATCGCTCGCGCTTTCGGTGATCTTGAAAAGCTCAAAATCGCCACTATTTTCCAAATTGCTGAGGCAACGCCTTTTCACCTTGTTGAGGCTGCGTCTTGGATTAGTTAATAACGCTAGTTTAGGAGACTTGTGTCCATGAAAATTCGTCCGTTACATGATCGTGTTGTGGTTCG
>CAZZEV010000109.1:0-9467 GCA_964653305.1 uncultured Cellvibrionaceae bacterium
GCCATGATTGAAGGCCTACGCCAAGTAGCCGCTTTACCTGATCCTTGCGGCGCAATAACGGACATGAGCTATCGCCCGACTGGTATTCAGGTGGGCAAAATGCGTGTACCGCTGGGTGTGGTGGGCATTATTTACGAATCACGCCCGAACGTGACAATTGATGCCGCTAGTTTGTGCTTGAAATCAGGTAATGCAGCGATTTTACGTGGCGGCAGTGAATCGATTAATTCCAACCGTGCGATTGCGGCCTGTTTGGCAGAAGGCTTAAAAGTGGCCGGTTTGCCCAGTACTGTTGTGCAAATCGTAGAAACCACCGACCGCGCTGCGGTGGGTGAGTTGATTACTATGCCTGAGTTTGTGGATGTCATAGTCCCACGCGGTGGCAAAGGTTTGATTGAGCGTATTAGCAAAGATGCCAAGGTTCCAGTGATTAAACACTTAGACGGCATTTGTCACGTATTTATCGACAGTAAAGCCGATTTGAGCAAAGCCTTTGATATCGCTTTGAACGCCAAAACTCATCGCTATGGCGTGTGCAACGCCATGGAAACCTTGTTGGTGGATGAACAAGTCGCCGCAGAAATTCTGCCGCGCTTAGCAGCCGCTTACGTTGAAAAAGGCGTTGAGCTACGCGGCGATGAAAAGGCGCGCGCGATCATTCAAGCCAATGTAGCGACTGAAGAAGATTGGGCGACCGAGTATCTTGCTCCGGTGTTGTCGATCAAGGTTGTGTCTGGTTTGGATGAAGCGATTGACCACATTACCCGCTACAGCTCGCAGCATACAGACGCGATTGTGACTGAAGACTTTACCCGTGCGCGTCGCTTTATCACCGAAGTTGATTCAAGTTCGGTGATGGTAAATGCCTCCACCCGTTTTGCGGATGGTTTCGAATACGGCTTGGGTGCAGAAATTGGTATTTCAACCGACAAAATTCACGCGCGCGGCCCTGTTGGTCTTGAAGGTTTAACCTCGCAGAAATGGGTTGTGTTTGGCGATGGGCACATTCGCCAGTAAAACCACTGAGTTAATCGGCTATGCGTAAAAAAATCGGGATTTTTGGTGGCACCTTTGACCCGATTCATATTGGCCATTTGCGTATGGCCTTGGAGTTAAAAGAGCAGTTGGATTTGGATGAAATGCGGCTGCTGCCATGCCACCAACCTCCGCATCGCTATGTGCCCCAGGTGAGCAGCGCACAGCGAGCAGAAATGTTGCGTATCGCGCTGCAAGATTGCCCCGAGTTGCAATTAGACGAACGGGAATTGCAACGAGATAAACCTTCCTACACTTACGACACTCTGTTGGAGTTGCGCGCGGAGTTGGGTAGTGACGTGAGTTTGGTGTTGTGCATGGGTGAAGATGCTTTCGCCGGGTTACCCAACTGGTATTGCTGGCAAGAGTTAATTCGGCTTGCGCATATTGTGGTGATTGCTCGCCCCGGTTGGAATATTCCTGAATCGGGTGGTGCGCGTGATTTGCTCGATGAATACCAAGGCGAACCAAAATGTTTAACTGAAGCCGCAGCGGGCTCAATCGTATTGCAGTCGCCGCGTTTGCTGCCGATTTCGGCGACCGAAATTCGCCAGCAAATTCAGGTGGGGAAATCGGCGCAGTTTTTAGTGCCGGATGCAGTGTGGAACTACATTAAAGCGAATCATTTGTATCGCTAAATTATTTTTTTAAAACCTATAGGTAATTGAATGTCTGATTTAAACAACGCCATTATTGAAGCTCTGGAAAATCTGAAGGGCAAAAATATCGTCACGCTCGATGTTCGCACGCTGACCGATGTAATGGATACGCTGATCATTGTGAGCGGTACGTCGAATCGTCACACCCGTTCTCTTGCAGAAAATTTGGTGGAAGAAACCAAAAAGAAAGGCTTTCGTGCAAATGGTATCGAAGGTTTGGAGGGCGGTGATTGGGTGTTAGTGGATTACATTGATACGGTAGTGCATGTGATGCAAGAGCAAACTCGCGATTACTACGAGTTGGAAAAACTCTGGTCCATGACCCCAGCAAGTCGTGTTGAATAATTTATTGAGTTTACGTAAAAGTGCGTATCCGAATCATAGCAGTAGGCACCAAAATGCCCGATTGGGTAGAGGCGGGTTACGCGGAATATGCCAAGCGTATGCCGCGCGATGTGGTGGTCGAGATGGTGGAGCTACCGCTCGCTCAACGCACGAAGAGTTCTGATCTTGCTAAAGCCATGGAAAAAGAAGGTGAGGCAATTTTAGCGAGCATCGGCAAAAGCGAGCAAGTCATCGCACTGGAAGTAAAGGGCAAGGCGTGGACAACCGAACAGCTGGCGGAGAATTTAGCGAGCTGGAAAATGAGTGGTTTTAATTACTGTTTGCTGATCGGTGGGCCCGATGGTTTAGCACCAGAGGTTTCGGCAATGGCATCCATAAAATGGTCGCTCTCACCCTTGACCCTTCCGCACCCTCTGGTACGTATTTTGGTTATTGAACAGCTGTATCGCGCTTGCACTATTCTCCAAAATCATCCCTATCACAAATAGCGTATTTTTCTAAATCATTTGTTGCGTGCGCCCGTTGAAAAAATTACATTGCAGCATTCGCGATTCGTCATAACAAAATTAATACCGAGTTAGCCGTTTCAGAGCCCTCCTTTCTAGAGTTATTTTTTGCATGTTTGAAAACCATCACTTTAAAGATCACCAGCGCGAAGCGCGGATGTTTAAAATCCGTTTGTGGGTGATGGTTTCCTTTATGTCGATTTTGTTTTGCGTGTTAATTTATCGCTATTACAAATTACAAATTGTTGATCATCTTATTTACGCCACCCAATCGGAACATAACCGCGTTCATGTGGAGCCCATAGCGCCTACACGCGGTATTATTTACGACCGCAATGGCGAAGTATTGGCGGATAACCGCCCCAGTTTTACCTTGTCGCTCGTGGTCAGCAAGGCGATGGATTTGGATGCAACCTTGAATGTGTTGCGCACCCTCGTTGATATTAGCCCTGCGGATCTTGAAAAATTTTATAAACTTAAAAAACAAAAAGTTCACCCGCTTGACCCTATCCCTTTGCGTTATCGTTTAACGGAGGAAGAAATAGCGCGCTTGGCTGTAAATGAGTTTCGTTTAGAAGGCGTGCAAGTGGATGCAGAACTGGTGCGCTACTACCCGCACGGCGATTTGTTTGCACATACCATTGGTTATGTGAGCCGCATCAATGAAACAGAGCAACAAAAATTTAGCGAAGAGCAGCTATTGCGTTACAGCGGAACTCACTCCATCGGTAAAACCGGTATCGAGAACAGTTACGAGGATGCGTTGTTAGGCGAGGTGGGCAGTAAAAACGTGGAGACTAATGCGCGGGGTCGCGAGATTCGCGTGCTGGATCGCATTGACCCCAAGCAAGGTAAAAATGTAACACTCAATCTAGATTTCAAGTTGCAGCAGCAGGCTGCAATTACGTTGGCGGGCCGACGGGGCTCGGTGGTGGCAATCGATGTGAAGACAGGCGGTGTTCTCGCGGCGGTGAGCAACCCTGGTTTCGATCCTAACTTGTTTGTTACGGGCATAGGTTTTAGCGATTATAAAAACCTGAATGAATCCCCGGATACACCGCTCATTAACCGTTTTATTCAAGGGCAATTCCCCTCGGGGTCTACCATCAAACCCATGATGGGATTGGCGGGCTTGTTCTATGGGTATACAGACCCTGAACGAACTATCAGCGACCCAGGTTATTTTATGTTGCCCGGCACCTCCTACAAGTGGGGTGATTGGAGTTTACGTGCCTTGGGGCGCGGTCACGGAAGTGTGAATCTGAAAAAGGCGATTGCGGAATCCTGTGATACCTATTTTTACGATTTGGCTTCTCGTGTGGGGGTGGATAAATTAAATGCGTTTGGCATGAAGTTTGGCCTTGGCAATCGCACAGGAATCGATATTCCCAATGAGCGCACCGGTGTTTGGCCATCGCGGGAGTGGAAGCGCGCCAAGAAAAAAGAGGCGTGGTACCCCGGAGATAACGTGAATATGGGGATTGGACAGGGGTTTGTGCTAGTCACTCCTTTGCAGTTGGCGGTTATGACAGCAACGATTGCCAGTCGCGGTGACCGTTACCGTCCGCGTTTGGTTAAGGCTATTGACGGCGTGGAAGTTGCCCCCATTTTGGAAGAACATGTAGACATTAAAAAAGAGCACTGGGATGCCGTTTACGATGGCATGCTAGAGGCAGCTTATGGCCCAGGCGGTACGCTCACACGCTACAAGTTAGGTTTAGGGGCCGACTATCAAATAGCCGCGAAATCAGGAACCGCACAGGTCATCAATATCGCCCAAGGTGCTAAGTACGTGATTGGTTCGCTTAAAGTGGCGCATCGCGACCACGTGCTTTTTGTGGGATTTGCGCCCGCCGACAACCCTCAGCTTGCCATCGCCATTATTTTGGAAAACGACGATCATCTTAAAACTTCGGAAAACCCGAGTTTGCTGGCGCGTACCCTGTTTGATGCGCACTTACGAGGTAGATACCGCCCCGCTGGCGAGCCTATTTATGGTTTTCCGGCTGCTAAACCTGCGGTGTCGGTTGCTCCAGCTGCGGATGGGATCGTTGAGCCAGATCACAGTGAAACGCCTGACGAAGTGCCTGAGGCACCGGTGTTTTCCGATTAGATAATAGTAGCCCCAGAGTTTACTTTCATGAAATACATCATCACTGCGCAGGTTATCGCCCTATGAGCGGCCAGGATTTTCTGCGGCGTATGCCCAAAACCGGTATAGGTTTTCGCCGCCGCGATCGTATTGCCCAGCGCTTTCATATTGACTTTATGCTCTTGTTTTTGCTCTTGGGTATCTCCAGTTTTGGTCTCTTGGTGCTTTATAGCGCTAGTAGCAGCAGTATCTTGGCAGTGCAGAAACAGGGTACTTTTTTTGCGATTGCCTTTACCGCCATGTTCATCGTTGCGCAAATTCCCGTGGACTTTATGCGCCGTGCCGCACCTTGGGTTTATCTAGGCGGGGTCCTGTTATTGGTATTGGTGTTTTTGGTGGGTATAGGTGCCAAAGGAGCAGAGCGCTGGTTGGGCTTCGGTAGTATTCGTTTTCAGCCCTCGGAAGTTATGAAACTGGCTATGCCGATTACCATCGCGGCGTTTTTGAGCCGCCAATTTTTGCCTCCTCGTTTTATTCATATCCTCATATCGCTTGCGTTAATTGCTGTGCCTACGGCGTTGATTATTGAGCAGCCAGATTTGGGAACCTCCATTCTGGTGTTGGTGTCTGGGATGGTTGTGCTGTTTTATGCAGGTCTGCAGTGGCGTTATATCATTTTGGCGATCGCGACTCTCGGCGCGTGTCTATGGCCGATTTGGCACTACATGTTGCACGACTATCAGCAAAAGCGTGTGCTTATGTTATTAGATCCGGAGAGCGATCCTTTAGGGGCGGGCTGGAACATCATTCAATCTAAAACTGCCATAGGTTCTGGCGGTTTGGATGGAAAAGGTTGGCTAGAAGGCACTCAGTCACGATTGGATTTTCTGCCGGAAGGTCATACGGATTTTATTATTGCCGTTATGTCAGAGGAATTTGGGCTCTTGGGCGTTATTCTTCTCATCATTGCCTATATTTTGGTAATCGCGCGCGGAATGTACATTGCCATTAACGCGCAAGATAGTTTTGGTCGCCTGTTGGCAGCCAGTATTTCCACCACTTTTTTCGTCTATGTGTTCGTCAATATGGGTATGGTGGCCGGAATGCTGCCAGTAGTGGGCGTTCCCTTGCCCTTCATTAGCCAAGGCGGAACTGCGATAGTAGCGCTTATGTCGGGCTTTGGTATTTTGATGGCTATAGCGACCGAGCAAAAACGGGTTATGGCCCCGCAAAGTTGAGATTAAGATTGTGTATTTGTCACTGAGTAATTGTGTGAGTAAAAAAACTGTGAAATCGAGTCTTGCAGCCGTTGTGCCTGCCGCCGTGTTGGCCGCCTTAAGCATGTTTGCTTTACCTGCTTATGCTGATTATTCCAAGCATCCAGAAGCCAAAAAGTTTGTGGCAGATATGATGAGTAAACACGGGTTTAGCAAGTCTGAACTCAATACTTGGCTTGAGAGTGCTGAGAAAAAACAGTCGATTCTGGATGCTATGGCTCGCCCTGCAGAAAAATCCAAAACATGGAAAGAATATCGCCCCATTTTTATGGTGCCACTGCGCATTGAAAATGGTGTGAAGTTTTGGGTGGAGAACAAAGCTGAGTTGACTCGCGCCGAAAAAGAATACGGCGTGCCGGCAGAAATGATTGTGGCGATTATCGGCGTGGAAACCAATTATGGCCGCAATATGGGCAGCCACAGAGTAATAGATGCGCTCTCAACCTTGGCGTTTGATTACCCGCCGCGTGCACCTTTTTTTCTCTCTGAGTTAGAGAATTATTTGCTGCTCACTCGCGAGCAAAAGCACGACCCCTTGGAGTTTAAGGGCTCTTACGCGGGTGCTATGGGGTTTGGTCAATTTATGCCATCCAGCTATCGCAAATGGGCTGTCGATTTTAGTGGTGATGGTTTTACCGATATTTGGAAAACTCAATCGGATGCAATTGGAAGTGTCGCCAACTATTTTAAAGAGCACGGCTGGAAAACTGGTGAGCCGGTTACCGTAGAAGCCCATGCTGCCGACAATATGAATGCGCCGCAGTTGAACACTATAGTGCCACCTACGATCACAGTAGATGAGTGGCGCAAGCAGGGTATTAACCCAACCTCATGGCTGCCACCCACCACACGTGCTGTCGCCTTTCAATTTGAGGGCGCTAATGGCGCAGAATATTGGTTTGGTTTGCAAAACTTTTACACTATTACGCGCTACAACCGCAGCCCTATGTACGCCATGGCGGTCTATCAGTTGAGTCAGTACCTTAAGATTGAAATGGGGAAAATCTAGTGCGACAAAAAGCCATCGGTGGACGCGGGCTCGTATTTTTGCTGATATTGGCTTGGTTAGTCGGTTGTTCGAGTCCGGCTCAGCATAAGCCGGGCGGTTCGCCATCATCGGATACGTCGAGCCCATCCGATTCACAAGCAGGGCGTTACAAGGGAAAGCCAAAGGATTGGGGGCCGGACAAAGAAATCGATATGTCGCATGTGCCCGATGCTGTGCCGCGCTATGAAAATCGCACTATTGCGGGCAATAAAAACCCTTATACCGTACTTGGTAAAACTTACTATTTAATGACGGATGAACGCGCTTATATCGAGCGTGGTAAAGCGTCTTGGTACGGTTTTAAGTTCAACGGCGAGCGCACCTCAAACGGTGAACTCTACGATATGTTTGCTATGACTGGCGCGCACAAAACCTTGCCCATTCCATCCTATGTGCGCGTAACTAATCTCGATAACCGCAACAGTGTAGTCGTGCGCATTAATGATCGCGGCCCTTTTCATGAAGGTAGAATTATTGATTTAAGTTATGCCGCTGCCCAGCGTTTAGGTATTACCCGGGTAGGAACTGGCAATGTTGAAGTTGAAGTGGTGGTGCCTGAAGGTGACCCGCGTCCGCCGCTACGCATGCGTAAGCAAGATAAAGTTTCGCGCGATTCCGGCTTGGTTTCTCAATCTGAAGCGGGCAACACAAATTCCGATAGTAAACTGCCGGAGGGTACCTATCTGCAAATCGCTGCCTTTGGAGTGGAGAAGTCAGCGAAACAATTTGCCGCTAGCGTGAAGTCTAAGCTGAAATTTCCGGTGATAATCAGTGTCACTAAAGACTCGCCTAAACTTTATCGTGTGCGTGTTGGTCCCTTTAAAGATGCGCAAAACATTCAAGTTGCACGCGAAGATCTGGAAAAAATTGACATTTCCGAGGTTCATGTTGTCTACCAGTAAGTACTTAGTGGGCAAGCGGTGTTACAATTTCGCCCAATTCTTATTTCCGTCTATTTTTGTGATTAATTTAAAGTGATTTTATATGCTCAAATCTTTAGTGCTCTTCAGTAAACCTTTAAGTATTGCTCTGCTGGCGCTGAGCCTTAGTTCGGTGGCGCAAACTCCAGCCCCTACACCAACTCTGGGTCAAGCATCGTCAACCCAAGCGGCTGTGCCTGCGGCAATACCTAATGCGCCATTGTTGGATGCAAGCGGTTTTGTTCTAGTTGATGGTGAAACCGGCGAAGTGCTCGCGCAAAACAATGCCGACCAACGTTTGCCCCCCGCCAGTTTGACCAAGATGATGTCCAGTTACCTTGTCATTGAGGAGTTGGTCAATGGTCGTATCAATGAAAGTAATATGGTCAATATCAGCGTAAAAGCCTGGAAAATGGAAGGCTCACGCATGTATGTGAAAGAGGGCACTCAGGTGCCTGTTATAGATTTGTTGCGTGGCGAGATTATTCAGTCCGGTAATGACGCTACTGTTGCTTTGGCAGAATACGTGGGTGGTACGGAAGATGCCTTTGTCAATATGATGAACAAAAAAGCCAAAGAATTGGGGATGACCAATACGCATTATTTGAATGCTGCGGGCTTGCCTGCAGAGGGGCATTACACTACTGCTCGCGATTTGGCGACCTTGGCCCGTGCGATTATTTTTAATCACCCACAACACTATCCCTTATTCGCCGAAAAAGAATTTAAGTACAACAACATTCGTCAGCCTAACCGCAATCGTTTGTTGTTCCTTGACCCTACGGTAGATGGTCTCAAAACCGGCCATACCGAAGAGGCTGGCTACTGCTTGGTGGCTTCGTCCAAGCGCGAAAACACCCGTTTGATTGCAGTGGTTCTCGGTACTAAAAGTGATAGCGCACGCGCTTCAGAAACCCAAAAATTATTTTCTTATGGCTTCCGCTATTTCGAAACTGTCAGCCTTTACAAGGCTAACACTGAAGTGACCAAGTCGCGTGTTTGGTCGGGTAAGGCTCCAGAAGTAGTCTTGGGCTTAGCTAAAGATGTCCGCATGTCTCTACCTAGAGGGCGAGTGGGCGATGTAAAAGCCAATGTTCATGTTAACGAGACGATAAAAGCGCCGATTCTTGCGGGGCAAGAGTTGGGTAAGCTCACTATAGAGCTGGATGGCAAAGTGATTAATACCCAGCCCTTGGTAGCCTTGCAGCCCGTAGAAGAGGCGAGTTTCTTTGCGCGTATGTGGGACAAAATTAAGCTGTTCTTCCGCGGCTTATTTAGCTAATCCGGTTTGAAAAAAGCGCAGCTTGATATTCGATAGATGCAACCTCATGTTGCATCTATCTTCAATATTTCGCTGTGCAGTTCCCTTCGCAGTTCGGAGACTATCCCCATGTCTGAGAAAGATACAGAGCAAAAGCCCCCCAAAATTGAGTTTCCCTGCGAAAACTACCCCATCAAAGTATTGGGCGATGCTGACCATGAAATGCATACCTTGGTCATTGAAGTTATGGAGCGTCATGCGCCGGGCTTTGATCAAACTCGTATTACCATCAATGAATCCAGCAAAGGCCGTTTTCAGTCGCTC
>CAZZEV010000110.1:0-9462 GCA_964653305.1 uncultured Cellvibrionaceae bacterium
GAAGAATTTGTGTGCCTACTGCCGGATACGAATCAAGAAGGTGCGATATACCTTGCGGAAGCGATAAGGCAAGCGGTTATAGCACTGGAGATAAAGCATGCCGGCGCAATCAATATTTCTCAGGTTACCGTGAGTATTGGTGTCTGTACAAAACCACAAGCTTACCAAGGAGGCCCAGACATGTTATCGCGCAACGCAGATTTGCAACTTTATAGAGCTAAGGAGTGCGGCCGCAATCGTGTGTGCTCTGACACATTGTAAATTAACGGTGGGTATGGGTTTTATTTTTATGCGCACTAAACGAAAAGTCTTGTTACTAAAAATAATAATGATCTTCTTGGCTTTAGTTGTAAGCAATTGTGCAGTTTGCCAGCAAATTGCAAATTACCCGCGTCCTGAATCCAGCAATGATGTTAGAAGCGTTTACCCTCTAGCGCTGCTTGAACTATGTGAAGAAAAATCCAAAGGTAAAGTAAAATTTCAGCCCAGTAGTGTTCATACTCAGCAAGCACGAAGTATTCGGCAACTTGTTAATGGTACAGGTGGTATGGATGTTATGTGGGGGCTGACCAATGACGAGCGGGAAAATACCATGCTTCCTATTCGCATACCAATCGATAGAGGCTTAATTGGTTGGCGTCTCATGTTGATACGCGACCAAGATCGCGCGCGATTTGCGGCAGTATCAACCAAAGACGATCTCGCTAAACTTGTTGCAGGGCAAGGTCACGATTGGCCAGATGTAGATGTGTTACGCGCAAACCAATTAAGAGTCACTACAAGTAGTACTTATCAAGGCTTATTTCACATGTTAGTGCGCGGGCATATTGATTATTTCCCTCGATCAATTTCAGAAATTTGGCCTGAAGCTGAGGCACATAGAAATGTGAATCTTAGTGTGCAATCGCATTTGCTCGTGCATTACCCTGCTGCGCTTTACTATTTTGTGAATAAAAATAACACAGAGTTGGCACGTACTATTGAGGCCTGTTTAAACACAGCAATTGCCGATGGGAGCTTACAAAATTTGTTCAATCAATACTATGCAGACGCTATATCGCAGGCGCGCTTATCTGAGCGAACTATCATTCGCTTAACCAACCCTTCTCTTCCCAAAGCAACGCCGCTGGCCAACAGTGCCTATTGGTTTTCGCCTACGGAAATACACTAAATGAGTGCCTCTATTAGACATAAGCTGAAAGCGAGCCGTAATAGTTTGAGCATGCGTATTGTGCTTGCAACACTCGCGTATAGTTTGTTGATTGCGCTCGTAGTAACGGCAATTCAAATTACTTTCACCTATCGTCAAAATCTTAATCTCGCTAAAGAGCGTTTTGCAGAAATAGAAACGGGTTATCTACCGAGTCTGGCGCGTGGTTTGTGGGAAGTGAATAACGCAAATGTTGACGCACTGTTAGACAGCGTTGCACAAATTCCGCATGTTGGAAAAGTTGTGTTAATAGACGAAACAAACTATCAATTTGTGAGAAATGAAACCCATAAAAATGGTTTTGCACAGCGTGATTTCACGCTCCGTTATAGTGAAAACAATGCACATTTTAATGTTGGAACATTACATGTAGAACTGAGCAATGCTGCAATACAAACTCAGCTCATTGAGCAAGCTGTAAGAACGGCCATGGTTACACTCTTCACACTTCTTATAGGCTCACTCTGCGTGCTCATACTTTTTCAGCGTTTAGTGAGCCGGCATCTGCATACCATGGCTGATTTTGCGCGCGATTTTGATGTGAATAATCTGGATGTTAAATTACAACTGCAGCGGCCAGAAAACACTGAAGCAGATGAACTGGATGTTGTAGAGCATGCCATCAATGAAATGCAATCACGCTTAAAAAATGAATTAGTGTTGCGCGGTGCAGTTGAGCAAGAATTGCGTTCACATAAAGAAAATTTGGAGAGCATCGTACAATTAAGAACACAAGAACTCAGCGATGCAAAAGATGTTGCAGATAAAGCCAATGCGGCCAAGTCCTCGTTTCTTGCCAATATGAGCCATGAAATTCGTACGCCCATGAATGCGGTCTTGGGCATGTTGCAGTTGGTACAAAAGACCGAGCTAAGTGTTCGGCAGCAAGATTATATTCTTAAAGCGCAAACTGCGGCTAAATCGTTATTGGGGTTACTCAACGACATTCTTGATTTTTCAAAAATTGATGCAGGTAAATTACAGTTAGAAAATCATCCGTTTGAATGGGAAGCGCTCATGCGTGATCTCGCTGTTGTATTAAGCGGTAATCAAGCGGGAAAAAACATTGAAGTTATGTTTGATATAGATACGGAACTCCCTAAAGTCTTAGTGAGTGATCGTTTGCGAATACAACAAATACTCATCAATCTGGCGGGTAATGCGCTCAAATTTACCGAGCAAGGGCATGTACTCATCAGCGTGATTGCGCTTGCGAAAACAGACACTTCGGTTACATTGAGAATTGCAGTTAGTGATACGGGGATTGGCATTACCCCAGAACAACAAGCTCGAATCTTTGACGGCTTTGTACAAGCAGAAGCTTCTACAACACGGCGTTTTGGTGGCACTGGTTTGGGTTTGGCAATCAGTAAACGTTTAGTTAATTTGTTGGGTGGAACCTTGCACTTAGAGAGTGTGCTTGGGCAGGGCAGTCGATTTTGGTTTGACATTAGCTTAACTATTGGAGAGCCAATGGTTTCGCAACTGAGTAATTCAGTGACGAGTCTTGCAGGCCTGCGTATTTTAGTGGTTGATGATAACAATATGAGCCGTGAAGTATTGTACCGAACCATCATTGCATTGGGTGGCAACGTCGATATGGCGGATAGCGGTAAAAAGACACTAGAGTTAGTGGCCAAGCATGCAGAACAAGGGATGCTCTACGATGTAATACTTATGGATTTAAGTATGCCGTTATTAGATGGGTTAGGCACTGCCGCCATTATTAACAAAATGCCTTTGTTAAAAATGCCTGCCATCATTATGGTCACTGCATTTGGGCGTGATGAAGTAGGCGAAAATCAATTCACAGGCGATCCGCTGTATTGTGATTTTTTAACAAAACCTGTAACGCCTAAGCAAATATTTGAAGCGATAGTTCAAGCAACCAGCGATTCAGCTGTGGTATTAGCGGCGCCACAGCCGAAAGCCACGTTATTGCCATTAACGGATTTGAAACTTTTAGTGGTTGAGGATAATGAGATCAACCGTCAAATTGCTTTTGAGTTATTAACAGGGATGGGAGCAGAGGTCATACTCGCATCGGGAGGTATAGAAGGTGTAGAGAAAGTGGTGAATGCTACAGAGACATTTGATGTGGTCATTATGGATATTCAAATGCCAGACATTGATGGCCTAGAAGCAACGCGCCGTATTCGTGTCGATCAAAGATTTGCCGCATTACCAATCCTTGCGATGACTGCTAATGCATCGCAAGAAGATAGAGAGGATTGCCTTGCAGCGGGCATGACCGATCATATTGGCAAGCCTATTGATATTGATGAAGTGGTACAGCGAATCTTAACGCTCGTTGGTAGAAAGACAAATGTGTCCTCTGCGTTGAGCAATACCATTCAACCTGAACCCCTCGCTAACAATGTTGAGGCCATAGGCGTGGTGTTAAAGCGATTTAATGGCAAGGTTGAGCTCTATGAGCGAATGCTGGCAGCCTTTGCAGATAACATGAAGGTATATTTAGATAAACTATTAGAGCAAGACAATAATCTAGACGCTGCAAAAATTTTACATTCAATAAAAGGTTTGGCTGGCACTATGGGGGCCAAAGGTTTAGCCGACACAGCCAGTGAGCTTGAAAAACATTGCAAAAATAAAGCTATTTTAGAGCTAGGGTCTATTTATGACTCGGCGATACAAGCACTTATGTCGAGTTATGAATACAGTGTGCATGCGCTTAATGAGCAGCTCCATGAATACACATTAATGCATAGCCAAAGTGCTGCCCCAGCCGTAGTTGAGTCAAGTATTTTTGTAGATGTGAAAAAATCGTTGCTCGAACTAATGCCTCTGCTTGAGGCAAACAGTATGCAGTCTCTCGATGCAATAGAAGCCTTGTATAGCAACCTGGGTCAAGTTGAGAGGCTAAGGTTACAGGTGGTTCATGATCAAATTAATGCGTTGGATTTTGAGGCCGCTATTGAGTCAATTAAACTATTGTTGGCGGAATAGAGCGGCTTGGTTAAGAAGAACGTATAGAGTTTTCCGCATTAGCCAATACGGCTTTTAAACCTTCAAGCTGAATCGGTTTGGTGGTAAAGGCATTCATACCTGCGGCGAAGGCGCGTTCGCTGTCTTCTTTTTGTGCGCCAGCAGTGAGTGCAATAATCCACGGTTTGTTGGCGTCTTTTGTTTGCTGGCGAATTAACTTGGCTGCACTGTAACCATCCATTCTCAGCATTTGAATATCCATAAAAATAATATCGAATGAAATCTCCTTGCACTGTTCAACCGCTTCCTCACCATCTGCCACCGATGAGAAATTGTTGTAGCCTAGTTTTTTAAGCATCATCGCAATAACCATTTGATTAACGGTATTGTCTTCTACAACCAATATGCGCGTATTTTTAATTGCTACAGGCTTAAGGGTTTGATGAGGTGTTGCTTTTTGTGCACTATTCTTTCCCATTACCTGTGCAATGGTTTTTTGAAGTACGCTATTCCTAACTGGTTTTAATAAACTAGCGTCAATATTATGCATGTCTTCTTTGGATGTGGTTGCGCTGCTTAAGATAATAATAGGCTTGTTAAACATGTGAGGAAGCTGTTTTATTTTTCTTGCAAGATCGCAACCATTGGTTTTAGGCATGCAAAAATCCAGCAACACTAAATCATATTCGTGGCCAAACGCTAAGTTTTCCAGTGTGGTTTCAGGTGAATGAAATGCAGCAGGTATCATTCCCCATTGCATCACTGTATTCGCAAGTACTTTGCGGTTGGTCGTGTTGTCATCCACAATTAATACGCGGGTGCCTATTAAATCTGAAATTTCATTTCCTTGGCTTCCATCGCTATCTTGCACTTCAAAGTCCAAAGGCAGCGTTACATAGAAAGTTGTACCTTCACCCAATACACTCTTAAACCAAATATCTCCTTCCAGTTGTTCAATAATTTTTTTACAAATAACCAAGCCCAAACCCGTACCGCCAAATTTGCGGGTTATGCTACTGTCGGCTTGGGTAAACGCATTAAACAGATTGCTTTGATTATCATCGGAAATGCCAATACCGGTATCTTTAATAGTGATTAACAGACCGCAGCGATGTTTTTGGGTATCAAGCTTGGTGAGTGAAACATCAACAAAGACTTCGCCATGCTCAGTAAACTTAATCGCGTTGCCCACCAAGTTGTTAATAATTTGACGAATGCGAGTTGCATCGCCATTGAGCGTTAGGGGCACATCGGCTTCAATGAAATAATTAATTTCTAATTGTTTGTCAGATACTTGTTTACTGAAAAGCTCAATGCAATCTTCAATAAGTAAACGCAACTGAAACGGTGAGTTTTCTAAATTTATTTTTCCCGCTTCAATTTTTGAATAATCTAAAATGTCATTAATGAGTACCAGCAAACTTTCGCCGGAGTTTTGAATGGTATGTACAAGTTGTTCCTGCTCGGGTGATAAGGGCGTAGCGCCAAGCAGAGACGCGCAGCCAATAACACCGTTCATGGGTGTGCGAATTTCATGACTCATTACGGCTAAAAATGAACTTTTGGCCTTTGCACCTTGCTCAGCTTCTAGTTTGGCTTTTTCTAACGCCTGCTCAGTTTTAACAAGCTCAGTAACATCGCGTGTTAGGCCAACTAAGCCTATGACCTCATTGTGTGAGTTGTAAAGCGGTACCTTTTTGGAGTCTGCATAACTTTTACTGCCATCTGCATGGGTGTGGCATTCACGTTCGTGAATTGGCACACCAGTGCGCATCATCTCCTGTTCTTGAGCAAAGATTTTTTGCGCGGCTTCGGGGGTAAAAGCACCAGAATTTAGATCTGACATTCCAATAGCATCTGTCAGACTTTCAAGATGTTGAAAGGCGAGCCAAGCTTTGTTCCCACCTCTAAATATGGAATTCCGATCCTTAAAATAAAATCTATCGGGCAACTGATCTTGCAAATATAAAAAATGATTAGCCGCTTCAATCGCGCTGGCTTTAGCGGCGTGGCTATCGGATATGTCAGTCATTACACCACTGATGCCGTTACCACTAGCTGTGTTACCGGAGGGTGTTACATGTAATAGCATCCAGAGTGATGGTTTGAGTGCATTTGTCATCTCAACTTCACAGTGAAATTCTTGTTGCGTTTTAATGGCGTCAAGCAGCGATTTTTTTATACTGTTGCGATCAGTTTCGGCAATGCAATTGAACAGTAAATTGGGGTTGTGGGTCAGTTCCGAGGGTGTTATCGACAGGTAGTGTTCAACCCGCTGATTACAGTATTCAAAAGCAATTTCGTCCTCTGCAGCAAGGCGAGCGGAAAATATGATGCAGGGAAGAGTTTCAATGAAATTCATTGGTTTAGCTCAGTTTGAGATAGTTTAAGCATAGAAGATTAATAGCGTTTTTCCATTACCCTTGGGTGAGAATGACGACCTCATGCTAAACACATATTTTCACTTACTAACACCCAATCTTCCAAGTAACAGTCTGTTCCTCTTATAAATGCACCGAATAAAAATAATCGTCATGCTGAATTTATGAACTAGTCTTAGGTATACGCAGTGCGCCGGCGCACATTCACCAACTCTTAAACGTTCAAGGATTCACCATGTTTGGCTTTAATAAACAAGAACTTATGGCCGCTCAAGAAGAAATATCCACACTTCGCCGCGCGCTAAATACCCGCGATGCAGATTTGCAGGCAGCGAATCAAGAGCTCGAAAAGCTACGCGGAGCCATCAACAACGACAAGACTGAACTCCTGCGCGTAAAAGATTTGCTGGCGCAATTGCAAACCATGGCTGAATCCATGACGGCAGTTCAAGAGAGCCTTGGTGGTTTTGCTTCCAGTATGCGTGATGAGAAAGATCGCGCTGCAGATATGCAAACAACCTCTGCCAGTTGCAGCACGGCAGTGAGTTTGATTTCCGGTCACTTGGGTAAACTAGCAAATGATTCTCAAGTTTCTGCAACCCGTGTGGGAGAGTTAGATAGCCGCGCACAACAAATTAGCGGCATTGTGAATTTAATTAAAGGCGTTGCCGATCAAACTAACTTGTTGGCCTTGAACGCGGCAATTGAAGCCGCGCGCGCAGGCGAACAGGGGCGCGGTTTTGCGGTAGTGGCAGATGAAGTGCGTAGCCTTGCACAGCGCACCGCACAAGCTACTGGGGAGATTTCTGCACTAGTTAGCCAAATGCGTGAAGATAGCGCGGCAAGCCGTGAGCAAATTGTTTCCTTCGCACAGCAGGCAGATTCATTTAGCAGCGATGGTGCAGAGGCGGCCAAAACCATTGGCCATATTGTGGAGATTGCCAAAATTTCCGAAAAAACAACTGCTGCCGCTTCCTTACGCGGTCTATGCGAAGTTGCTAAGGTCGATCATATTTTATTTAAGTTTCGTGTTTATCGTGTGTTGTTTGGTTTATCGAATGAGACTGTTTATGATTTCGCTGATTCCCACGCTTGTCGTTTAGGTAAGTGGTACCACGAAGGTGAAGGCCGCCAACATTCTCATTTAAACGGCTACAAAGAAATGGATGAACCTCATCAGGCTTTGCATCGTGAAGTCATTGCTGCCTTGGAAGCGAATGCTCGAGGTGATATGGCCGCTACCATAATGGCGGTAAAACGTATGGAAGTAGCGGGCACTCGTGTGTTGGATGCGCTTGAGCGCATGGCGCAATCAGGCGAGTCTGCTTTGCATCGTCACTGATTGGATTGATAGTAATAAAAAGCCCGAGCAATTTAATATTGTTCGGGCTTTTTTATTGGTGTTATTTTTTGCTAAATTTGCGCGAGATAGCCAATTCTAAAACCGCCCCAATGTTTACCGTTTACATAAATTGGGCTAGAGAGATCGTGCATGATTTCGCCGGTGTCGCGTTTGTAGGTTTGCAGTAAAAATATCTCGGTATTTTTGCCACAGCGCGACCCGGTGCGGTCGCTAAATACACGCTTGGTTCGGTTGCTGGCTAAATCTTTTTCATAGTCGCCGGTAAGCGGCTGGCTGAACTTTTTATTGTGAGTGGGGAAATAACCATTAATATCAACGGCGCCAGCAAACACAATAAAATTAAATTCCGTCAAAATGGGTTCTTGAATCGCAGGTAAATGCTGATCGGTGAAATTATCGAAACCCGTGCTGAATTTTGGCGGCTTGGTATTGGCAATCGGTTTGTAATTAAAATCAAATAGATCGCGCTCGGAGATTTGCCCACGGCGAATTGCATCTTCAAATAATTCGCCAATGCGTTTGGCGGTAGATATTGCAATATTCATGACCTGACTATTGCGGTCGCCCAATTCAAATAAATGCAGGTGGCGAAAAATTCCTTCAGTTTGGTTGGTTAAGCCAAGAATTTTTTCAGAGGTGCTTTCTAGCTCTTTATCTACCGACAGTATTGATTGATGCAAATTAGTGGCGTTGGCAGAAATGCCGGAATTGGCATGTTCGTGGTCGCGAATAATTTGCGTAACCACACTCATAGATTCAAAGGCTTCACTGCTGTTAACCGATGCGGTTTGAATAAAGCTTGCCACCTCTTGAATTAAGTGATGCATCTGCTCGCCAGAACTCACAACATCATTCATAGCGGTTACAGAGGCGGCACTGTCTTGAGTAATTTCGGTAACCAACTTCTCAATATTTTTGGTGGACTGTGCAGTTTTATGTGCGAGGTTGCGCACTTCATCGGCCACTACTGCAAAACCGCGACCTTGCTCTCCGGCGCGTGCGGCTTCAATCGCTGCGTTAAGTGCGAGCAAATTGGTTTGTTGTGCCAACTGATTGATTACATCGGTAATGCTGCTGATGGATTGTGCTTGCTGTTGAAATTTTGCGAGTAGCGCGCTGGTGGCTGCAATTTGGCTATTAAGTGTTTGTTGCTGTTGATTCACATTAGTTAAATGCTGATGACTTTTTTGCGTTAACTCGTAAACTTCTTGGCCTTGTGTTTGCGCGTGATTAATTTTTGAGGTGAGTTGATTATTGCTGGATTCCAGTGCGCCAATGCGCTCGGCAATTTCTTTGGCGTGCTCAACTTGTTTGCCCAAAGATGCCGTAAGTTTTTCTATAAAACTGGAGAGAGTTGCGCCGCCAATGGCGATGGAAGTGGCCGCGGTACTGATATTTTGTACGGCTTTGGTTTTTGCGCCTTTGGATTCATCTGCCAGCGTTGCGGTAGAGACTGCCCTCTGGCCAGTCGAAACTGAAAAGCCAGCCGCCAAGGTAATTCCAAATACGACCAAGCCGATCATGAGTCCCATAAGACTAAAGCTAGAAAAGAAAGCGACTAT
>CAZZEV010000111.1:0-9324 GCA_964653305.1 uncultured Cellvibrionaceae bacterium
GTGACGAATACAGCTGGTGGCCAAAAGGTCTAAAAGGTGATGGCGATGGTTGGCGTACGGACTTTCAAGTCGTCTCCAATAGCATTGGTCCTAAAGTTGAATACGCGGCGATTTATAAAACCCAGCAGTTTTCAAGCCATATGCCTGTCATTATTGATTACGACATTGAATTGCAGCCCTAAGCTGCTTTAAAGCACTATAAAAACTCGCTCCCTAAAAAGAGCGAGTTTTTTTTCGCGTGTTCGATTATTTGTTGGTTAAACTACGTGTTCTAGAAATCTAATGATAATTAACGAGAGAGATGAACCAAATGATGAAAATTTACCAAGCTTACAAAACACTTTTAGCCTCAGTGCTAGCAGCCGCGACCTTTTCAGCTGCTGCTGCGAACAAGCCTGCACAAGAGGAGTGGGTGGATCTCTTTAATGGTAAAGACTTGAGTAATTGGACGATAAAGTTAAAGGGTTATCCCGCAGGCGAAAATGCCTTCGATACATTTCGTGTAAAAGATGGCTTGTTGCAAGCGCGCTACGATAAATATGAAACCTTTGGAAATACCTTTGGCCATATTTTTGCAAAAAGTGGCCCCTATTCGCACTATAAATTGCGCGTGGAATATCGCTTTGTGGGTGAGCAAGTGAAAGATGGCCCAGCGTGGGCGCTGCGCAATAATGGCATTATGTTTCATACGCAGTCGCCGCAAAGTATGACGGTGGATCAGGATTTTCCGCTAAGTATGGAGTACCAACTTTTGGGTGGTAACGGAAAAGATGCACGTACGACGGGCAACATATGTACACCGGGAACTCAAATCATTCTGAATGGTGTATTGAACAAAGAGCACTGTATCTATTCTTCTAGCGACACATATCACGGCGACCAGTGGGTAACGGCTGAACTGATTGTGCATGGCAGCGAACTGGCGCAGCATATTATTAATGGCAAGATGGTATTTGAATATACCAATCTACAACTGGATGACGGTACACCATTGGTAGAAGGTTTTATTGCGTTGCAAGCAGAATCCCACCCTACTGATTTCCGCTCAGTTCGCGTGTTAAATTTAAAAGGCTGTATGGATAAAAAAGCAAAAAACTACAAATCGTATTTTGTAAAAGATGATATTAAAGCCTGTAAGTATTAATTGTTTTTAAGTTCAAATTGCGCAAAATAAAAAGCCCCGCCAGTTAACCTCTGGCGGGGCTTTTTATTAATTCATTAATGCCCTTCTATTGTTTCCGCTTTTAGCGTTGCGAGATAAGCCACCAAATTCCGTATTTGCATGCGATCCAATAACAAGTTCATAGGCGGCATGCCAGAAGTACTGGTTTCAATCTTGGCGATATCGTTACGATTTAAGGTATGCGTTTTATCATTGCTGCTGATGGTAATTGTGGAGCTTGTTTCTGCATCGAATGCTCCCTCAATGCGCTCACCGGTTTTTAATACGGCAGTAATGCGACCGAAACCAGGGGCGATGCGCGCCGATGGGTTTACCAATGCTTCTAGCATTTGTTCACGTGAAATGCGGCTTGCGATGGTCGTGAGTTCAGGGCCAACACGCGCACCATTTACACCCACCATATGGCAGCGTACACACTGCGCCATGTTGCTGAAGCGGAATAAATTCCTTCCTTCGATTGCATTGCCACCTAGCAATGACTCACGATAAACATCCAAAGGATCATTTGCATTTTTGCCGGCCTCATAAGTGGCCAGTAGTTGCTTTAATTCTGCTGAGTCCGTTTTTTCTGCGGCAGAAATTAAATCAAGTTGCACTTCGCGCGCGATTTTTCCGTCAATTAAACGCTGCAGTTGCTGTTTAAATACTGCAGTCGCTTCTGGCGCTTTAACCGTGGAGAGCGACGTGTAGGCAGCTTGCTGTTCACCGGGGGTTCCATTTTGAAGCAGCAAATCATGCATGGAAACAACTTGTTGCACAGGCAAATTTAATTCGGGTAACAAACTTAATGCAGCCATGCGCACGGATTGATCTTTATCTTTCAGTGCTGCAAACGTTACTTTGCTCATGTCGCTTAGCTTAAATTTTTTCAGCGCTTTCAAGGCGGCAATACGAACGGCTGGGTCGGAGTCTTGCGCGACGGTTTTGGCTAATGCATCGTTGGTGTTTTTCACATCAAACTCTGCAAAGGCTGTAATTGCTGCCGTGCGAAATTGGCTGTTCTTATCGGCTAATAAATTTTTGTAGGCGCTCGCTAACGCTTGTTGTGCGTGCATAGCATCGTGAGTTACAGCGCCGCGATATTGCCCGGTGACGCGATCAAAATCCGAGGATTTTGCCCAGACGGACAGCGTATTGATGGCTTCTGCGCGCAGTTCGCCATCAATATTTTTTTGTTGTGCAAAGCGAACTAAACGAGCGCTATTTTCTGCACTGCTGTTGGCGCCTGTTGCATAGAGGTTGGCGTTAATCGCGCGGCGCAACAATGGCTCATTGGTAAAGCGCGGTGCATCTAATAATTTTGCTAAAGCAGGTAGGGCTGCGGTTACAAAATTATCATCGCTAATAGCGCGTGCAGCATTAGTCACAACAAATTCGCTGGAGTCATTTAAAAATAACGCGAGCGATGGACTCTCTAAACGCTTGAGTGCAACCACAGCAGCAATGCGAACGGCCTCAGAGGGGTGAGTTACTAATTTGGCCAGTGCATCTTGGTTGCCGATGCGTGCGAGTGCTATGGCACCTGCTTGGCGTAAATAAACATCTTTTTCATTGTTGACGGCGAGCATGGCAATGAGAGGTTCAATGACAGATTCTGCGCCTGATTTTTCGTTTAAGCGACCGAGTGCTTGTGCGGCAAAAAACTGTACACGTAGGTTGTTGTCTTTCAATAAGGGCAACAGATTATTAGTAGCAGCTTCTGCTTTTGTATCGCCTAACAGTTTTGCAGATTGCGCACGAATTTCAGGATCTTTATCGCTTAAGAGTGGGATTAAGATGGCGGCTTGCGCAGCATCTTTTCGCGCTAATTGGCCGAGCCCCCAAAGCGCATGAATGCGCGCAAGTTGATGCGCTGAATCCGTGGCAATGGCTTGCAATTGTTGCGTCGCTTTACGCTGCACCAATTCAAGTTGTGCTTTTTGGCGTACACGCATATCAACATGGCTTAGCAAGCCAGTGAGTTTTTGGAGTGAATGTCCATTGAAACTTTCTGCAAGGCGAGCTTGAGTTTCTTTGCGCACTGCATTGCCGGCGGTTTCTGGCGTATCTAATTTCCAAATACGGCCTTTTTGCTTTAGGCTCCAACCTTCCATCCAGTCACTCATGTAGAGTGCGCCATCTGGGCCAAAATCAATACCTGTTGCCAATATGCCACGGAAAACATTTTGATCTGTGTCGAGTTTGAACGATGCACCTTCAGGTTTTAACGTAAATGCATTAACGCCTCCGCGTGAAGGTGAGCCTACAAATTCCACCACAAAAAAATGATCCTGCCACTTTTCACTCAGTGCTGTGCCGGGGTTGTAAGTCATACCCGCTGGGCCCGCATGATAAGGTGCAATGGGCGGTAATACGTGGGCGGCTTGGCCTTCAAAGCGTGGTTTGTAATAGCTCTCATCCATCCACACTTTATAGGTGTTATTTTTAGGGTCTTTGTATTTTCCAAGCTGCCAATTGGTACGCCAGCCGCTATCAGAACCATCAATTAAATACACAAGGCGCTCGTATTCGCCAACGTGGTCACCGTCGTTATCCACACTGATTAAATTGCCAAATTTATCAAACGAAAATTCATGGGTATTGCGCAAGCCCGCTGCAAACACCTCAAAATTACTGCCGTCAATTTCACTGCGAACAATCACGCCTTGATTGGGGAAGTGCCATTTTTTTCCAGTGCTATCGGTAATGCTTGAGCCTACATCGCCCATGTTGGAATAGAGTCGGCCATCTGGCCCTAAAATAGCGCCAGAAAAACCATGGCCGCTAAAACCTATGTGGACGCCAAAACCATTAGCGAGCGATTTTTTAGAATCCATGGTGCCGTCGCCGTTGGTGTCTTTTAGGCTCCAGAGATCGGGTGCGACATTCAAAAATAATTCATCGGTTTGATTGTGATAATAAAGCCCACCTGCCACATCGGTAACTTCAGTGTTGAAATCGCTTATTACAGTTTGAGCGAAGTCTGCCCTGCCGCTCTTGCTGGTATCTTCTAGGCGTACTACGCGTTCTTTCACAACAGCTAGGTCCCGCCAATCGTGACTGCCATCTTTATTGCGATCGGGAAATTTGGTGTTTTGCGTACTCTTTTCTGGCGCCAATTCTTCGTGTAAAAACTTACGGCGATCCTCAACCGTGGTGAACTTCATTGATGGTTGTTCCCACTTTGGGTAGCCGCGAATATCGAATTCGGAGTTATTGCTGCGTTCCGTTATGGCGGCCCAAATGCGGCCTTTGTCATCAACGTTAATGGCAACAGTATCGCTCAACAATTTTTCTGAAGCCCACAGCTTTACGCTTAAGCCTGGCGCTAAGACAATGCTTGTTTGTTGCTCAATATTTTGCGCCGTCTCCTCAGCTTCTTTTGAAGATAGCCGGGTAATTTCTAAGGCGTTGGCATTTACCGTCGCGGGAGTTTGCGCTTGGTGCGCGCTGGGCGCCTTGCCTGAGCAGCTGCTGAGAAGGGCGATTGAAACAACTAAACTTGGGCTCAGAATAAGGCGCGATAAAAGAACAGCTAAGGGTTTCTGCTTCATGGGCTTCTCACGGTTCGTTATGATTATTGACGCTAGGACTATATTGTATGACAAAATCGTAAATGAATAGAGTATAGGCGAGCTAAAGCCAGTAAAAACCAACTTTGACGTAAATTAACATAGGTGGAGCTTTACACAGCTACTTAGCCTCTTATTCATCTACGATTAAGAAATTTGCAGCTAGTATTCAAGGGCATTTGTAAGTGTTTTCCCCCAATCTGTTTACTCTTTCTAAAGGAACTTAAAACATGAAAAAGATGATTGCATTCTTGGCGTTGAGCTTTGTTGTTGCCCCCGCATTTGCAGAGAAAAATTGCGAGGAGTTGAAGTCAGAAATTGGTGCGAAACTTGAGGCAAAAGGTGTGAAAGGTTACACCTTAGATATAATTGCAACTGAAGAGGTGAAAGACCAAAAAGTGATTGGTAGTTGTGAAACGGGTAAAAAGAAGATTACTTACAAGAAAGATTGATACGTATAGAAAAGTTAACAAGAAAAAGGGGAGGCCATAGCGCCTCCCCGTTTTCGTTGTGTCTGGTCTGACACTGTTATCTAGAGTGTGTTTTGTACGGAATCATACACCACTACTTTGCCCCATAAATGGCCATAGTCTTCGATAAATTTCAAATGCGTTGGGTGTACTTGATATATTTGTTCATCAGCTTCGCTATCAAAAAATGCCAGCCAAGAAACCTGATAAGAGTTGTCGATAACATTGCGATCTTCGGTGGCCGCGGGCACCGCAAGGTGAAATCCCTTAATAGTTTCAATGCTTGTTAAGGTGTTAGCGCCGCGAAGTAATTGCGCCAAGTCTTCTTTTGATTCAGGATTTTTTAACCAGAAATATACATGGTGTGCGAGTTTAGCAATCGTGCCGCTCATAATGCTTCCTTAATTGAAAGGTTGGTTGTGAAATAAAAAAAGAATAGGTTAAAAAGAAAAAAGGGCGCAAGCGCCCTTACAAAACTTTCAAATCAACTCTTTTTGGACAAGCGTTTTAAACCAATTTTTTTAAGCAATTGCGCTACTAACTGACCATAGGTTTGGTATTCATAGTATCAAGCATTTTTAAGCGTTTAAGTATCGCCGCTTCAATACCTGCAGCATCCAAACCTTGTTCAATAAGTTGTTGCGCATGATTGGCGTGATCGACAAAGGTGTCATTTAAGCCAAGGTGCAAAATGGGCATCACATAGCCTTGGTTAGCAAGGTATTCGCTTACTGCAGAACCCGCTCCACCGGCAATCGCATTTTCTTCCAGTGTAACAATCATGCCGTGGCTGTTGGCCATGCGTTCGATGAGTTCTTCATCCAGCGGTTTTACAAAGCGCATGTCGCACAAGCTGGCGTTAAGTTTTTCTGCGGCCAGCTGTGCATTGGCGAGCAAGGTGCCGAAGCAGAGAATCGCCACTTGTTTGCCCTCGCGCACTACGCGGCCTTTGCCGATGGGTAGGAGCGTAAAGGCTTTTTCAATCTGAATGCCTGTGCCGGTTCCGCGCGGGTAGCGCACGGCTGCGGGGCCTGCATATTGGTAGGCGGTGTAAAGTAATTGGCGGCACTCGTTTTCGTCGCTAGGCGCGGCGATGACCATATTCGGAATGCAACGCAAGAAGCTCAAATCAAAACTACCCGCGTGAGTAGGGCCGTCTTCGCCGACTAAACCGGCGCGGTCGATGGCGAAAGTCACATCAAGATTTTGCAGCGCAACATCGTGTACGAGTTGATCGTAAGCGCGCTGTAAAAAAGTAGAGTAGATTGCGACAACGGGTTTTTGACCTTCGCACGCCATGCCTGCCGCTAGGGTTACGGCGTGTTGCTCAGCGATGGCGACGTCGTAAAAGCGATCGGTATATTGTTTGGCAAAATCCACCATGCCCGAGCCTTCACACATGGCGGGGGTTATGCCGACCAAGCGTTCATCTTGCTCGGCCATATCGCACAGCCAGTCGCCGAAGACTTGCTGAAATTTGATTTTGCTGGGCGAAGCAACGGCTTTCTTCGGTTCGATTTTATTGAGCGCGTGGTAGCCGACAGGATCTAACTCCGCAGGCTCAAAGCCTTTACCCTTTTGGGTAATGATATGCAGCAGCTTGGGGCCTTTAATGTCGCGCAAGTTGCGCAAATAGCTCACCAAGTCGCTCAAGTCGTGGCCGTTGATGGGGCCAACGTAGTTAAAACCCATTTCTTCAAACAAAGTGCCGGGCGACATAAAGCCTTTAAAGTGTTCTTCTGTCTTGCGTGCAAATTCCCATGCTGAAGGGATTTTGGTGAGCACTTTTTTACTGCCTTCGCGCAGGCCGTTATAAAACTTGCTCGCCCAAATTTTGGAGAGGTAAGTCGCCAAACCGCCTACGTTTGGGGAGATGGACATGTTGTTGTCGTTGAGGATGACCAACATATCGGTTTCGGTATGCGCGGCGTGGTTCAAGGCTTCAAACGCCATACCGGCAGTCATAGCACCATCGCCGATGATGGCGACAGATTTGCGGCCATTCGCAGCCATTTCGTTGCCAATCGCCATGCCGAGTGCGGCCGAAATCGAGGTGCTGGAATGGCCTACGCCGAAGGTATCGAATTCACTCTCATCGCGTTTTGGGAAGCCGGATAAGCCTCCGCCTTGGCGGATGGAGTTCATGCGCTCCCGGCGTGAAGTCAGAATTTTGTGCGGGTACGTTTGGTGGCCTACATCCCACACCAAGCGGTCGGATGGGGTTTCGTACACGTAGTGCAGCGCGATGGTCAGTTCTACCACTCCCAAACCTGCACCGAAGTGACCGCCAGTCTGGCCGACGCTGAATAATAGGAATGCGCGTAGTTCTTCCGCCAGTTGGGGCAATAGCTTTTCGTCCAGCGCACGCAGGTCAGCGGGGGAATCTATGCTGTCCAAAAGTGGTGTGGCGGGGCGGCTAGTGGGGATTTCGTTGAACATTCGGCGCTTTCGTCTTATAAAAACCAGCATTGTAGGCGTTAGGCGACTTATAGCGCAATTCAAGTTTGGCGATGGGTGCGAATTCACAAAGCTGTGGCAGAATGACGGCCTTTTCTGGTCACTATAGCCGCTCTTTTATCCTAAGGATTAGTCATGCTCATTCATCCCAATCCAGACCCCGTTGCTTTCTACATCGCCTCTTGGCCTGTGTACTGGTACGGCATTATGTACGGCGTAGCCTTTTTGCAATTTATTTTGCTGGGCGGTCTGCGTATCAAGCAGCCCCACATTGCGGCGCAGGGGTGGACTAAGGATCACGTCAGCGACATTATTTTTTACGGCATGATCGGTGTTGTTGTGGGTGGTCGCTTGGGAGAAGTGCTGTTTTATCGCCCCGCGTATTTTTGGGAGCACCCTGCTGAGATTCCCATGACGTGGCTAGGCGGCATGTCCTTCCATGGCGGTTTTATCGGTGTGATGGTGGCAATGTGGTTGTGGTCGCGCAAATATAAAAAGCATATTGGCGATGTCTTTGATTTTATCGCCCCGCTGGTGCCGCTAGGTTATGCGGCTGGGCGGTTCGGAAACTTCATCAACCACGAATTGCCGGGGCGTGCCGCCAGTGCCGATTTGCCTTGGGCGATGCAATGGCCGGGTGTGGAGCATCTTGTGCACCCTTCCCCGCTGTATCAGACGATAGTTGATGGCCTGTTATTGTTTGTAATTCTCTGGCTTTTTGCGCGCACACAAAAACCGCGCTGGGCTACGGGCGCTCTGTTTTGCATGCTCTACGGTTGCGCGCGCTTTTTTACTGAATACTTTCGCGTGCCCGATTGGGAAACGAGTTTTGCGGGCATGAGTATTTCATCTGGCCAAGTATTAAGTGTGCCGATGATTTTAGTGGGCGCGGCGGTATTAGTTTGGGCATATAAATATCAAGAGCAATATCAGCAGCCGTCAGTCACCGAAGTGACAGCGGTAGTGAAAACCAAGAAAAAACAGGTTAAAAAATAATGACACAAAAAATTGTGCTCGCCAGCGGCAACGCGGGCAAGCTGCGCGAGTTTCAACAATTGTTATCCGGTTGTGGTTTTGAGGTTGTACCGCAATCAGATTTTAATCTCAGCAATGCCGACGAAACCGGCACTACCTTTGTTGAGAACGCGATTATTAAAGCGCGCCACGCTTGCCAACAAACTGGCTTACCTGCCATTGCAGATGACTCTGGTATTGAGGTGGATGCACTCAATGGCCGCCCCGGTGTTTACTCCGCGCGCTATGCGGGTGAGAACGCTAATGATGAAACCAACAACCAAAAATTATTGCAAGAATTAGCAGGCGTGCCCACTGAGAAACGCACGGCGCGCTACCACGCTGTGCTGGCCTATATGCGCCATGCGGATGACCCAACCCCGATTCTGTGCCACGGTACATGGGAAGGAATTATTTTAACTGAGCCGCGCGGTGCAGGCGGGTTTGGTTACGACCCTTTATTTTTTGTACCTACACACAATTGTGCATCCGCAGAGTTAGATAAAGCGGAAAAAAATCGCATTAGCCATCGAGGTAAGGCTATGCAGGAATTGCTACAGAAAATAGCGCAGGCTTAATTAATCGATAAGGATCATCATGAAAAAGTTTTTAATGCTGATAGTCATACTCGCGGGTTTGGCGACCGCTG
>CAZZEV010000112.1:0-9135 GCA_964653305.1 uncultured Cellvibrionaceae bacterium
GTTTGGTCGTAGTCCTTTATATTGGAGTCAATGCCGAGACTTTTACGCAATGGCGAATCACCACCGTCGGCCACTACGGCAAGTTTGGTAGTTAGGTCAAAAATCTCTTCACCAGATTTAACCAACAATTGCGCACCCTCTTGCAGCGGAATTAATTTTTCCACTCGCACCGGCGCGAACAATTGAATATTTTTTTGAGTCTGTAATTGCGCTAACAAAACACGGCCAATCCACGCATTCGGAATCACATAACCAACGGCATCCAAATCGTAAGTGCTAGCATCAATTAGGCCCCCCATAAAATGGCCGGCATCGCTTACATGTACTTGTGATATGGCGGTGGCGTGCTTCACTAAATTATCCCACACCCCCAGTTCGCGCAAAATTTCTACGCTACCTTGAGCAATTGCGGTTGAGCGCGCATCAAAACTTGGGTGGTAGTGCGATTGATCCGTATCTGCAAATGGCTGTACTTCTAATAACGCAATTTTCCAATTGGTTTTTTGCTTGGCAAGAAGCAAGGCAAGGCTTGCGCCCACCATACCGCCGCCGATGATGGCGATGTCGAAGCAGTCTTTTGAAATCATAAGCACAGTATCAATCAATAATAGGCGTTATGGTTTAATTATTTAAACATTAACCACACTTTTTATGAATTGTAATCTACTGTGCCCACTTGAGACAGCGTGTTATGGACGCAAAAGTTCCCACTCACCTTTCGGCCATACGCCTTTGCCCCAATTTACCAAGCGATCCAAAGTTCCGGGTGTGACAAAATTATTTTCTTTTAGCGTTTTGATTCGCAAGTAGTAACAGTCAGCTTGGTAACCCTGCTCACACAAGTCATAGGACCACAGTGGATTGTAATGCGCCACATAATCAACCGATTCAAATGTCGATGAGCTGCGATTGCTATCTACAGATCGGCGCATCCACTGATCTGGTCTGTACCGCTCGGCTACACCAAGAAATGCAAGCGCTAAAGCTTCTTGAAGTTGTTTTCGTTCAGCGACCGAAATTTGTCCGGCAGCTTCAGCATCACTCATAAATGGAACATCTAATCCAAAGCCAATTTGTCGTTGCATAAATCCACTGGTGGCCTCACCCAAATAACTTGGCGTCCAATCTTGAGGGCGGCTCTGATAAAGCCAGAAAACACTCCATGACCAACGATATAGATGCATTGGCCCATCGGTATAATAATTAGTACCTCCACGATGCATACCCCCAATATGGGCTGGATGATAATTCCAATCAATTCCCTGACTGCCAGATCGCCAACCACCATTAACAACCTGTTCAATGGAGTACCACGCCGTAGTTAGATATTCTCCAGGTTTACTGAAAACAAAGTTGGATCCATAACTTGGATCAACACTAGTATTAGGCCCAACAAAATGCGGCGCATTTTCAAATAAAGTACGGAATGGCAGGGCCCAGCTACGATAACCGGTAGGAATACCGCGAACCCCACTGTTATCCAATTTTATATTTACCCCAGAGCGTGCCGTTAAATCTTCTAGCTTGTATTTTTTCAACATTTCCCAAAGACGTATCGCATACCAGCTATCTATCGCCAACGCTGTACGTGAATGACCAACAGCATCCGTTGGATATTGAACTCCGGGTATACCTGGGTTGCCATTTGGCCAACGTGACGATCCCCATCGCAATATGAGAAATTGCCCCCAACGCAAATACCAATCATCTGTTTCCATTTGATTAAAGCGATAATTCTCTAACCAAAGATTAGCGGCCTTCAGCATATCTAAGGGGTTTTGTAGATTATCGGCGGGTGGCGTAGTGCCTGCAAAAGGCGCTAACTTGCTAGGGTCGCTTACCAAATCCTCCAATGCAATTGTGGGGAGCCACGCATTCCAGTCAACAAATTGAAGAGCTTGCGGCGTTTCTCTTGGATTTAAATGTCCCGTTGCTCCGAGCACAGCTGCATCGTAGTTTCCACCAGAAAACATAAATGCCTTCATGTCAGAATCACTCTCTAGCACCGCATTTAAGCTAGCACCTGCTGCCCACAACTCTACCGGACGGCCATCTAATCCCGGACCAGGCTGATAGGGCGGATTCCAAGGACGGCCGGCATCTTTTTTAGAGTATCCATTCGGAATGTCCATATTTAAGGATCGAATATAGGACGCAATTTTTTCACCTTGGTCTTGGGTTAAACCATGAAATTTAGACCGTTCAATAATGGATAAATTGGAGTAATTAAAATACGCCAAATCAAACCCATCCCGTACATGACAACTTTTGCATTTACCATTGATTGCATGTTGGCTATTGCTAAAACCTAAATCCATTAAATTGGCAGACTCCCATAATTGCTTGCCTGCAGCCACGTCAGCGGCAGCGGGTTGCGGTGCTACCCACGTATCAGGATCATCATCTATAAAAGTGCTCGTACTTATTTGATCGCCAGCAGTTCCTTTAATGGTAAATCCTAAAACACGCCACCCGCTGCTAATACCATCGGTAGCGTCAAACCGAAAATCAATGTGATTGACACCCGTCTTCAAGCCCGGTGATCCCAATGCCGACAAAGGCACTTTCAACTTTACCGATTGGTAGGTGCCATTAAGGCATCCATAAGCCGCTTCATGTTTTTCACAGGTCACTGTCAAGTTGCTTAACCCAAGCCATGGACCGTTGTTCAAGCGAACGCTGCCTTTAGATCCGGGGCGCACTGAACCATTAAATTTCATCGCAAACTCGCCATCTTCCCGCCAGGTCAAGCGATGTGTGTTTAACCACAGATGGGTCGCAGTTCCAAGGTTACCGGTCAATTGAAAGTCAGCACCTTTGGTGGTGCCCGGCGGACCCAATACCTCAATAGGTAATACAATTTTTGAAGTGAGACTACTTGAAGAACTAGAGGAGACAGACGAAATACTTGCGACTGAAGACGCTGAAGATGACTGGCTAGAGCTACTCTTTGAGCTCACCAGACTACTCGAAACTGACTTAGAAGATACGGATGAGGCTGAACTCAGTGACGAGGCGGAGAATGAACTGGTTGACGATAAGCTAACAACTGAACTTGATGTATTAATACCCAAACTATTGGCGGAAGAACGGCTGGAGGATGCTTCCGACTTATTATCACTGGATGCGCTACTGCTTTTTGCGTTAGACGTAATCGAAGAAAGTGAACTCGTAGCAAGACGACTAGAAGAGCTTGAAGCTGGCACTTGAGCCACTAGACTTGCACTAGATACAACCGCATTTCCGACAGGAGCAGTAAAGCCAGATCCACCACCTGTGCTACCGCCGCCACCGCCACACCCCGATAAGACAACGCAGAGCAACAACCAAAGGCTGCCACCATAAGTTGGTTTGCAATATAAAGGCCCCAAGCAGCTTAGGTAATTCATGTCGAACGTCCAGTCTAAAAATTATTTATCAGACAGGATATCAACAAGGTGTGGTGCCTTCTTTGCGTTATCGCAAATGCTAAATGACAAACCGATCAAAGAATGACTATTAATACGACAAATATACAGGTAGATGAGAGTTAGGTATAACTTCGTTCTAGCAGGAGGTTAAGAGATAAGAAGCCTAAAGCATCAAGGCTTCAATTTCTTCCACCGTCTTAGGAACATCTTTTGTTAGCACTTCATTGCCATCTTTAGTAATCACCACATCGTCTTCAATGCGAATACCTATGCCGCGCCATTTTTTGGCTACGCGTTCGTTATCTGGCGCCACGTAAATGCCGGGTTCAACGGTCATTACCATGCCGGGTTCGAGTACGCGCCATTCGCCGCCAACTTTGTAATCGCCTACGTCATGTACATCCATACCCAACCAATGACCGGCACGATGCATATAAAATTCTTTGTAGGCTTCGGTTTTAATTAATTCGTCAACATCGCCATCGAGTAAGCCAATTTTTACTAAACCTTCAGTAATCACTTTTACGGTCATTTCGTGTGGATCGTTCCAATGATTGCCGGGTTTGGCGACGGCGATGGCATCGAGTTGTGCTTGCAAACAAATTTCATAGAGGGCTTTTTGTTCGGGTGAAAATTTTCCGTTGACGGGAAATGTTCTGGTGATATCCGCAGCGTAGCTTTCTAGTTCACAACCCGCATCAATTAAAACTAAATCGCCATTTTTTAAGGCAGCGCTATTTTCAATGTAGTGCAGTATGCAACCGTTTTTGCCACCGCCGACAATAGTATTGTAGGCAGCGAAGCGTGCGCCGCTCATTTGGAACTCGTGCATAATTTCAGCTTCGAGTTGATATTCCATGACGCCTGGTTTGCAATGTTTCATAGCACGCACATGTGCGCGCGCCGAAATTTCACCGGCCTCTTTCATTACGCGCAATTCAGCGGCACTTTTAAATAAACGCAGTTCATTTAAGAAATGGCTGAGATCTAAAAATTCGCCCGGAGGTGTTGCGCCCGAGCGAACTTTGGCGCGAATGGTGTTAACCCAATCCATGACTTGTTTATCAAATTCGCTGTCTTTACCCATCGCATAATAAACGCGTTCGCGGCCTTCAATTAAGCCGGGCAAAATATCGTCGATATCGTCGATAGGAAATGAATCGTCTGCATCGTATTCGTTAATCGCGCCTTCGGGGCCAGCGCGATAACCATCCCAAGTTTCGCGTTCGCGATTTCGCTCGCGCACAAATAAAACATATTCGCCGTGTTCACGGCCGGGAATTAATACGAGCACCGCTTGCGGTTCAGCAAAACCAGAGAGATAAAACAGATCGCTGTCTTGGCGATAATGATGTTCAGTATCACGGCTGCGAATACGCTCGGGCGCTGCGGGCACTATGGCGATACTGTTCGGTTCCATCATTGCCATTAAGGCTTTACGGCGACGAGCGAATTCTTGTTTGCTGATTCTCATAGCGGTTCTCTTTATTTCGAGCTCTGTTTTTACGAATGCTTTAGTGAATTGAATCTGACGCCGGCGCTGCAATGGCATCCGCCGATGCTTTGTTGGATTGCGCGGCGTATTCTAAAAATAAAGATGCGGCAAGTTGGCGCACGTATTCGGTCACTTCCATAAAATCCGCTTCGTCGGATTCATCGCCATCTTCTACGGCAATTTGCGAAATCGCAGCGAGATCACGCAAACCATCTTCAGCATCTTCCGCCAAAATGCGCGCGGTCGCGCCCGCCGAACCGAAGCCTGTTAAGAAACCATAGCACCATTGTCCGAGGGTCGCCGTGCGTTGGCTAAGATCTGTATCGTCATCCGGCAATAACAGTTTTAATCCGAAGCCATCGCGTAACTGCTGCACGCTCACGTGATAAAGATTAGTGAGCGCTTCGCGAACTTTTTCGTCGGGTGCTTGGGTGAAATCTAGGAATTCTACGGCATCCAGCAGCCAGCGGATTTCCGTTAATTCTGCGCCGCCACTCAGTTTTCCGCAGAGGAGGCCGTGCAATTCTGAGGGGCTGTTGATAGCGCCGAGGGGGGCGATGAGGTTGCAGAAATCGTCGAAGTTAATGCTATCGGGGACAAGAGATTGTTCAGTCATGGGTATAGAAAACCAATAAATAGTAGAAAGAGAATGCTATCACGATGCATCGCCTAATCCGCGTCTTTCTATCATAAATGGGGTTATCAATGGTTGATGTTGCGTGTGGGCGAATTTTCGACCAGTCCTCGAATTCACTTTAAATCTACCCGCTAAGGCGCTGCGGCGATTGACCCTTGCCAAGTCCCGCAATATAGTGGCTCACTTACGTACATTTGCCTTGTTATTGGTCACAAAACATCATGTCTGACGAACTCTTACTCTCTTTAGAAACCAAGCTTGATCGCTTAATTCTGCTCACCAGCCGTTTGCAGCAGGAAAATACCGAGCTAAAAGCCCGTGAAAACGCTTGGCAGCAAGAGCGCGTGCGCTTGATTGAGAAGAATGAGCTGGCGCGCAGCCGCGTTGAAGCCATGATTACTCATCTCAAAAGTCTCGATACTGAATAAGATTCAATAGGAATTGCACTGTGGCTAACGAAACCGTTTTTGTAAAAATTCTCGATAAAGAATACCAAGTTGCCTGCCCGCGCGAAGAGCGCCAAGCCTTGATGGAATCGGCGCAATTGCTGGACGAGCGCATGAAAGCGATTCGCGGCTCAGGCGCGGTGATTGGTTTAGAGCGTATCGCGGTAATGGCGGCACTCAACTTGAGCCATGAATTACTGCAAGCGAAATCTGGCAATGCCGCACCGGTAGGTGTTGCGACCGATAAAGCTGACTTGCAGCGTTTGAGCGATAAGATTGAGCGTGTGCTAGCGGGGAATTAATCCTCAATAATACTTACCTAAAACGCCTGCTTTTGCAGGCGTTTTTGTTTTGATCAAGGAGAACTCAATGGACGTTAAGCTTTCAGAAATAGGCCAAATCGCGATTACGGTCAGCGATGTTGAGCTGGCCTTGGGGTTTTATCGCGACACGCTCGGTTTAACTTTTCTCTTTAGCCCCGCCCCCACACTCGCGTTTTTAGCCGCTGGCAGCCTGCGCATCATGCTCACTACCCCGCAAGGCGCAGGAACAGTTGGCGCAAACTCAACGCTCTACTTTAAAACTCAGGATATTGAGGCGAGTTACGCAAGCATAATTGCACGCGGTGCAACTGTGGAACGGGCACCACAATTAGTGGCAAAAATGCCGGATCACGAACTCTGGATTGGTTTTGTACGCGATCCCGATGGCAATTTAGTCGGGTTGATGGAGGAGAAGCGTTAGATAAATTTTTGCCGCTTTTCATCCAACTCGCTCACCCTAAGCACAGTTTGATTTTTTGGCGTACAAAATACCAAATTTTTGACTAAGTCCAGCGGTTTATAAGACCAAATTTGCCTAAACGGTTATAAGTCCCAAGCTTAATATCATTTGCGATTAGCTAGGGGCTCTGGGTTATACTGGACTCCGCCCTGGAATGTTTGCAAACCGACAAGTCCTTGAGCCGATTTCCACAAACTTGGTGGTGTCTCGTTAGTTTGGTGTGCATGTCCGCTTGACGGAAAGCCTTAAAAACCACAGGCACTACCTCCTTGAACCTATGGGTTCAAGGCCAGCTTGGTAGCGGCATTTTCGGGGCCTCTTTTCCCTTCTTTATATCTCTCTTTTTTATTGTGGTTTCCCCTATGACTGGTAGCGACCGCACTAGCCTTCGGAAAGAATTACGCGCTCGTCGCAATGCGCTTAACCCAAGCCAACAAGAAGCCGCCGCCGCATGGGCATTGCGCCATGTGATGAAACTGCCAAAGTTTGTACGTGCGCAACATGTCGCTCTATATATTCCTGCTGATGGTGAGCTTAGCCCTCAACCTATTGCTGAACAGTTATGGAAAATGGGCAAACACTGCTATTTGCCCGTGCTACATCCATCACTGGAATGCCAGCTTTGGTTTGTGGAGTACACACCCACTGCCGTGCTTAAACCTAATCGTTTCGGAATCCCTGAGCCAGATCACCGCCAAGCGATCAGAATTGCTCCGAATTTATTGGATATAGTGCTTTTACCGCTGGTGGGATTTGATCGCCAAGGTGGGCGCTTAGGTATGGGTGGCGGTTTTTACGATAGGACTTTCGCGTTTCACAAAGGCAAAAGAAACAAACCTTACTTGCTCGGTATGGCGCACGCCTGCCAAGAAGTTGAGGCGCTAGAACTTGCGGATTGGGATATACCCTTGTTTGGGGTAATAACTGACAAAGAACTTATTTTGGCGGCTAAAAAGAGCTAAGAAAGGGCTGGGTTTTAGGAAGAGAGTTGCCATTTCCTTGGCAACACGCTTTTTACTGCAGGAGATAATCAGGGCGCTTTGGCGACAGCAACAATAGTGGCTTTGGCGCTAAACAGGGTTTTGGCTTCCGCCGCCAGCGTGATGCAAACGCACAGACAAAACACGGATACCACTACGGAAATCACATCGAGTTTCATACTTCACCTTTTAATACACAGCTTTGGTTGTTCAATTTGCACCGATCAACCTTGACGCATTGTTATTATTAGAGGGCAACAGCCGCTGCCCCAACGTCAGCCACAGAACAGCTTAGAAAGTTTTAAAAACTAACGTAAAGTGTGGTGAGGGGACATATCCTAATCCCGACTGTTTAAAAAAGATACAGCCCAAAACACCTATTTTCATAGATAAACACATAAATGCTTTGTTTTTGTGCGTTTTACCTCATTTAATCTGCCAACTTGATGATTGTGACGTCCATGTCGCTTCAGTCATTCTGCTTTTGTCACGCGGCTGTAATGGCTTCCCACACGGCTGCGAACTTGCACCGATTTGGCGCTAACGGCTATTGAACCTTGATAGACCCGCCAAGTTGCGCCCTGATCCAGGCTATATTCAATCGCCAAACCAGCGTAACCCACGTTAGCCAACAGCTGGCCGTTTTGAATAATCGCGCCTGGTGGTGGTAGGTAAAACGCCGCGCCACTGGCCACTAATTTAGGCAGACCTTTCGCCACTAACGCGGCGGAGAAATCGGCCCAATCCTGCAAGCGTTTTTGCGCATTAGGCTTATCACCTTCCCAATCAGCTTTGTGCCAAGCGCGTTCGGCCAGCGCCATCACCCGTGGGTAAATCATCTGTTCAAACTGTTCTGGCGTACGGACAGTTTCACTCCATAACTGACCTTGAATACCCACCAAATTTTCAGGCTTGTTCAGCTTAGGCAATTCTCGGCCAACCAAAGCTTCAAGGTTAGTAATGGGCACACCTTCGCGGGTTTTATCGGCATTGGCATAGTAGTTATCGGGCATAAAGCCGAAGACTTTGGCGGTATCAGAATAGCGTGCAGCCCAGTAGTAACCGCGTTCTTCAGGATTTGGTTCATAAGGATGGTCGAAATACAAATGGGTGCCGGGCGACAAAATCACTTGATAGCCTGCATTCGCCAAACGATAGGCACGATCGGCCACGCCCCATTCCCAAATATTATCCCAAGCATTGGCGTAGACTTTTTCGTTGGCAAATTGCTTACGGTTGAAAGTATTGGCAGGGTCATACATTAAACCGTCTTCCCAACCCGCTAAATTCAGGCCGCGTGCATGAGTGATATCCGCAAGTTTGCTCACGAAATAGGGCTTCAAATCGGCCACGCCAGTTACGCCTTTTTCACCTTTGGCGAAGA
>CAZZEV010000113.1:0-9106 GCA_964653305.1 uncultured Cellvibrionaceae bacterium
AATGGTAGTGCACACCATTACATTAAATCGTTTGTGATAGAAATCTGACATGACGCGTTCCAGATCACGTTCACGCATTTGGCCGTGACCAATCACAATGCGCGCCTCTGGTACTAACTCTTGTAAATCTCGCGCGGTTTTTTCAATGCTGCTAACTTCGTTGTGTAAATAATACACTTGCCCGCCGCGCAAAATTTCACGCAGAATCGCCTCTTTAATAATATTGTCGTCGTGGGTGCGCACAAACGTTTTTACCGATAAACGGCGCGCGGGTGGTGTGGCGATAATCGATAAATCGCGAATACCCGACATAGACATATTTAATGTGCGCGGAATGGGCGTGGCAGTGAGCGTTAAAATATCTATCTCTGCGCGCAGTGCTTTTAACTGTTCTTTTTGGCGTACACCAAAACGGTGCTCTTCGTCGATAATTAATAAGCCGAGATTTTTGTATTTGATATCCGGTGATAATAAAGCGTGAGTACCCACCACAATATCAATTTTACCTTCAGCAATACGCGGCTTAACTTCATTCACTTCTTTGGCGGTTCTAAAGCGCGAAAGCACTTCAATGGTAATCGGCCATTCCGCAAAGCGGTCTTTTAAGGATTCGTAGTGTTGTTGTGCAAGCAGCGTCGTGGGTGCAAGAATCGCAACTTGTTTGCCACCGTGGCTGGCGACAAAGGCTGCGCGCATAGCGACTTCGGTTTTACCGAAGCCAACATCGCCGCATACCAAGCGATCCATAGGTTTAGGCGATAGCATATCGGCAATAACCGCTTCAATCGCACGTTGCTGATCAGGGGTTTCTTCAAAGGGGAAGCTGGAAGCAAAATTTAAATAGGCTTCTTTGGGGTCTGCAAATGCAAAACCTTTACGCGCGGCGCGGCGCGCGTATACCTCTAACAATTCAGCTGCAGTATCGCGAATTTGCTCTGCGGCTTTACGTTTAGCTTTCTGCCAGGTTTCGCTACCAAGTTTGTGCAGAGGAGCTAATTCTTCATCGGTACCGCTGTATCGGCTGATTAAATGCAGGTTGGTAACCGGAACAAAAAGTTTGGTTTCGTCGGCATATTCCAAGCTTAAAAATTCGTTGGTTTGATCATCAATCGTGATGGTTTCCAAACCGCGATAGCGGCCAACGCCATGATCGATGTGGACTACCGGTGAACCGATTTTTAATTCCGTGAGATTTCTAACAATTAAATCAGAGTTGTCTTGGCTTTGTTTGCGGCGGCGAGTTTGTTGAACTCGCTCACCAAATAATTGTGTCTCTGTAATTAGCGCTATGGCCGGTTCATCTAACAGCAAGCCTTGCTCAAGCGGTGCTGTGGTGATGGCAATTTTTTCTTTGCTATTAACGAAGCTGGTCCAGTTATCAATAATGCTTGGTGCAATGCGAATGCGATTCAGTAATTCCAATAGGCTTTCACGGCGACCAGCTGAGTCAGCACAAAATAATACGCGCCCTTCATACTCCATTAAGAACGCTTGAATTGCGGCTAGAGGATTTTCTGCTTGCGAGCGAATGGGTAGGCTAGGTGGAATTTGTGTAATGAAATTAGTGTTGCCTTGCTTCTCTTCCAAGACTTCAGAGCTGACAAACGTACGGCAGTAATTTTTGAGGTAAGTAAATAACTCATCTATCGCGATATAAATTTCTTTCGGCGGCAGAATAGGGCGCTGTGGGTCAACACGGCGGCTTTCATAGCGGCGCAATAACTCCAACCAGAAATTTTCCGCAGCTTTTTCGATATTGCCCAAGCCGTAGACCTGGGTGTTATCAGGTAGGTAATCAAAAAGTGTACTGGTATTTTCAAAAAACAAAGGTAAGTAATATTCAATACCGGGCGGTGAAATGCCCGCGCTAATGTCTTGAAAAATGGAACAGGCTTTATGGTTTACATCAAACTTTTCCATCCAGTGTTGCTTAAAGCGACTGATGCCAATTTTATCCAGCGGGAATTCTTTAGCGGGCAAGAGCTGAACACTGTTCACCTGCGCAATGGTTAATTGTGTTTCAGGGTCAAAGGTGCGGAGCGTTTCAATTTCATCGTCAAATAAATCCAAACGATAAGGCTGCTCGCTGCCCATGGGGAAAATATCCAGCAGCGCACCGCGCACCGCATATTCACCGTGTTCGTAAACTGTATCAACACAGTGGTAGCCCGCTTTTTCAAAGTTGCGGCGCATGGCATCGATATTGATTTGCTGGCCACATTCCACCATCAAGCTATTGCCCAACAAATAATCTGAGGGCATTAGGCGCTGTAACAAAGATGTTACAGGCACAACCAAAATCCCTTGCTTGGCTTGCGGCAATTGGTAGAGGGTTTTTAAACGGTCTGAAATAATATCTTGATGCGGCGAAATCGTATCGTAGGGCAGGGTCTCCCAGTCAGCGAGATGCAGAATACTAAAATCATCCCGTTGATTAAAAAATGCTAATTCACTTTCTAGGCGTAGGGCACCACTGGTATCTGCCGTTATTACCAAACTAAAGCCGTGTGTTTGATAGGCTCCATGAAGAATCGCCAAAGCCTGCGCGCTGCCGTGCAATTGCCCCCAGTTTTGCTTGTTATTGGGGCGGGTGGATACCGGAGGGTGCTGAATAGATACCATCGTGAAACGCTTTTGTCCTAGGGTTTTAAGTTCAAGCATTGTACTCGCGCAGCCATAAAAAGTGGGTTTTAGCGGATAATTTTTATGACTTATAGCCGAGTTATGTGTGTTGCGATTAGCCTAGCTTTTGAGATATCGATAATGGAGAGAAATTTGCTTAACTTTTGTACCCCAAAAGGATTGGCTACAGAGCTGAATACTCAGGGCGGATTAAAAAATAAGCAGTGGTTGCGCTTTTTCTGGCTTCTTTGGGCTGCGGAGGCATTAACGTCTTTTCGTTGCTACAATAGATTCATGTTTATAGTACTAGACTGGCTGCACGCAAAGTCTATTCAGGCAATCGGTAAGAAAAATTAGGGGAAATCACGGTGACAACAAATTACATGTATGACGTGCTGGTTATTGGCTCTGGCCCATCCGGTGAAAGTTCGGCAATCGCTGCAGCAAAATCCGGAAAGCGCGTGGGCGTTATTGAGAATCGAATTGTTGTGGGAGGGAGCTGTGCGCACAAAGGTACAATCCCTTCTAAATCTTTACGTCATGTTGTTAAGCAAATTATCCAATTTAAAGCTAATAGCTTATTCCGTGAAATTGGTGATACTCGTCGCCTTACCTTTCCTCGTGTACTTGAATCTGCTGCGCGTGTAATTCCCAAACAGGTTGAGCTGCATACTAATTTTTATGTGCGGAATCGCGTAAGTGTACATCTCGGTGAGGCATCTTTTTTAAATTCCAACGCAATTGAACTCCTCATGCCGGATGGAGCGAAAGAAACAATTACAGCCCAAGATATCATTATTGCTACAGGTTCACGTCCTTATCGCCCTGATGACGTTGATTTCAATCATCCTCGTATATATGACAGCGATACTATTTTGGATATGCAACATACGCCGCGACATTTAATTGTTTATGGTGCAGGCGTAATTGGTTGTGAATATGCGTCTATTTTTTCTGGTTTGGGTATGCGCGTAGATTTAATCAATAACCGCGATAGATTGCTGTCGTTCTTAGATGATGAAATTTCCGATGCGCTCAGTTACCACTTGCGCGATAGCGGCGTGACTGTGCGTCACGGGGAGGAGTATGAGTCTATTGAAGCCAATGAACACAGCGTAACCTTGCATTTAAAATCAGGCAAACGCCTAAGAGCTGATGCTATTTTATGGTGTAACGGGCGCAGCGGTAATACCCATGAATTGAAGTTGGAAAATATTGGTTTAAAACCGGATCACCGTGGCAACCTTAAAGTAAATGATTGCTATCGTACTGAAGTTGAGAATATTTACGCCGTGGGTGATGTAATTGGCTGGCCGGGTTTGGCGAGCGCTTCTTATGGTCAAGGGCGTGCTGTTTCTGGTGGAATTTTGGGCGATGTATGCGCAAAACTCACAAATGTTCCTACTGGTATTTATACCTTGCCGGAAATTAGTTCGATTGGTCGAACGGAAACCGAATTGACGCAAGCTCGCATTCCTTATGAGGTTGGTCGTGCTTTCTTTAAGAATACCGCGCGCGGGCAAATTTCTGGCGAATCTGTGGGTATGCTTAAGTTGTTATTTCATGTAGATACATTGGAGGTGCTTGGCGTTCATTGCTTTGGTGCTGAGGCGGCTGAGATTGTTCACATCGGTCAGGCAATTATGAATCAGGTTGGAGAGGGGAACAGTATTCAATATTTCCTAGATGCTACTTTCAATTATCCCACCATGGCAGAAGCTTATCGCGTAGCGGCTTTGGATGGCATGAATCGTATTAGTCGTAAGTGAGTCGTCATTTCACAAGTAGAAGTTTATTCGACGGGAATAAACTTCTTTAGTTGGGTTTTAAATTGTCTTCAGACATTTCATCAGTTGTTTCGACAATAATCTCTTTGCTTTCATGCAGCTTTGGTTTTACAACGCTATAGATCACATGATTGTTTTCAAAATACACTGTAAATTCTGCATATTCCCAGGTTGAAATAGGTGGGTTACCTTTAGGTATGGTTTCTTTAACGGGGGCGCCAAACTGAATTTTAACTTTGGTTTTAGTTGTTCCTGTTGCGGGGCGTGCTACTTGTTTGGATTCTGATGTTTGGGCTCCAATAGGTATTTTGATATCCTCAGCCAACACTAAGGTTGGATTTGCAAAGGCACTGAATACAAAGCCTAAAAATAGTTGTTTCACAATTAACTCACTGTTTTTCCTATTGCTGGTTTTCTTGGAGCCGACGTTTTTCAGCCATTTGTGCGCGCATAATTTGCTGACCAATTAACTGTTGCTGCAAATCAGTTATACGATGGAATTTTGCAGACACTTGAAATTCCCCACCATTGCTTGGCTCGCAGCGGATTATGCGAGCAAATAAGATTAAACCAGCATTGCTAGGAAAAAAAACAATTCGTAAACCAATATAATCGCCTGGATTAAAAGAATTGGTACTGCCAAAAGCTATGCCGCCTTCGCTAAGGTTAACTTGACGAATGGTTTTTGAGGGGGGTAGGGGTTTTTGTTCGGCCATAAGCTCTTGGCCAAGCAACTCGATTTTTCTATTTAAGTTATGCAGATATTCCGCCAAAGGGCGGCTAAGTTCCTTTATTTGAAACAGATATTGCGCATTATCCGCATCAATTTTTTTTAGCTCGCTGTAAAGCTTTAGCGAGTTCGCATTGCTAAATAAGGCCTCCGCTTGGCCTTTGTTTGCGGTGAATTCATCGATTACTTTAAATTCCAGTGCAATGGTTTCATCGATGCGAAAATAGCTGCGACGTTCTGACATCTTCAGTTCTCTTAATGGTGCTGACCTTAAACATAGCACATGGTAGGCATTTGTCTTCTTAAATTGGCGGAGCTTAGCCTTATTGCACAGCTTTTGGGCGCGCGCGGCTTCTTTACAAGTGCTGACTTAGTGGGTTTAATGCGTTCCATGATGAAAAACATACCTCTCTATATAGGCTTGCGCTACACCCGCGCTAAACGCCGCAATCAATTTATCTCCTTTATTAGCGCGTTTTCGCTTATTGGCATGGCCTTGGGGGTTATGTCGTTGATTGTTGTCTTGTCGGTAATGAATGGTTTGGACCGCGAAATGAAACAGCGGCTACTCAGTGTAATTCCCCATGGATACATAGATCGTGAGCCAGCACTTTCCAGTTGGGCAGAAATTGCGCAGCAGGTAAAGCAGCACCCCAAGGTTTTAGGCGTTGCGCCTTATATTGCCAGTGAGGCGCTGGTAAGTTATGCCGGCGGCGTGCAGCCCATACAAATAGAAGGCGTTTTGCCAGAAGAAGAAATGAAAATTTCCGTGATAAACAATCACATGTTGCTTGGCTCACTTGCCGACCTAAAAGCTGGTGAGTTTGGCGTGGTCATGGGCAGTATGATGGCGCAACAGCTTGGTTTGGCAATGGGTGATAAAGTGGTGATTACTTCATCCGATATCAACATTACACCGGCGGGAATTTTTCCTCGCAATAAAAATTTCACCTTGATTGGCGTATTTGAAGTTGGCAACGAAGTGGATAACAGCCTTGCAATTATTCATTTACAAGATGCCCAAAAATTTTTCCGTGTGCAGGGTAGTGCGCAGGGTCTACATGTGAAAACGACAGATCTTTATGAAGCGCCTAGCTTAATGATTGACTTGGCCAAGCAACTAGGCAGTGAATACAAAGTAAAAGATTGGACGCAGACTCAAGGGAGTTTATTTCAATCGGTCAAAATGGAAAAAATTGTCGTAGGTACTTTGCTCAATATTTTAATTTTTATTGCCGTGTTTAATATTATTTCAAGCCTTGTGTTGATGGTGGCAGATAAGCGTTCAGATATCGCGGTATTGCGCACCTTGGGTTTAACGTCAAAACAGGTAATGGGTATTTTTATTGTGCAGGGCAGTGCGGTGGGTTTGGTGGGCACGCTTATAGGTTTGGTGGCGGGCTGTGTTTTAACCTGGTTGTTAAATCCAATTATGAATTTGCTTGAAACCTTATTTGGGTTTCATGTGTTTGACCCAGAAACTTTTTACATCAGCGGCTTACCCAGTTATTTAATGTGGCAAGACCTGCTAACCATTACCTTCACCGCGCTGATTTTAAGTTTTTTAGCCACTTTGTATCCGGCGTACCGCGCCAGCAAAATTGAGCCTGCCGAGGCATTGCGTTATGAATAATTCTGCTCCTGTTTTATCGTCCAATTTAGCGACTGCACCTGTACTGAGCTGTGTAGATGTTAGTAAACATTATGGTCACGGCGCTTTAGCGGTAAGCGTGTTGCGCACCATTAATATCAACATTATGGCCGGCGAGCGCGTTGCGATTGTGGGCGCTTCGGGTTCAGGCAAATCCACCCTGCTGAATATTTTAGGCGGCTTGGATGTGCCGGATACCGGCGAAGTATCTGTTGCTGGCGAAGTTTTATCCAAGATGAGTGCCGATGAACGCGGTTTTTTGCGCAATCGCAGTTTGGGTTTTGTGTATCAATTTCATCATCTACTGCCAGAATTTACCGCATTAGAAAATGTGGCTATGCCGCTGTTGATTGGCAAAATGAATATGAAGCAGTCAAAGGAAAAAGCCGCAGTTATTTTGGAGCGCGTTGGGCTGGGGCATCGTTTAGAACACAAGCCTTCAGAGCTTTCTGGTGGCGAACGTCAACGTGTTGCTATTGCCCGCGCACTCGTTACATCACCTGCTTGCGTATTAATGGATGAGCCAACTGGCAACTTGGATACCCATTCTGCGGATGCGATCCAGGCCCTGATGTTGGAACTTAATCAATCGATAGGTACTAGTTTTATAGTGGTGACCCACGATTTGCGCCTCGCCGCAAAAATGGATAGAACCCTCACGTTATCAGATGGCGTTTTAGTATGAGTCTGTTTGGGGATATTTTTACTCGCTTCACTTTTTTAGTAGGTGCGCGCTACGGTATTTCGCGTAAGCATAGCCAACTGGTTTCATTTATTTCTCGCTTATCTACGGCAGGCTTAATCATTGGTGTTGCGTTATTGATTGTGGTTATGTCGGTCATGAATGGTTTTGACCGTGAACTGCGCGAGCGCATTTTAGGCATTATGCCGCAGGCCATGATTTATCATCGCGAAGGTATTGAAGATTATGAAGCCTTATCTCGACAGCTAAAGCAAGATCCCCGAGTATTAGCGACCGCACCTTTTGTGCAAATTCAAGGCTTGTTTTCTTATCAAAAACACGTAGCGCCAGTTAATTTATTTGGTATAGATCCGGTGCAAGAAACAAAGCTGAGTTCGCTGGAACAATATCTTCCGGCTCAGACGTTTGCGCAACTCAAAAAAAATCCACAAGCGGTCATTTTAGGCCAAGGCATTGCCGATAAATTGCGTGTTAGTTTGGGCGATAAAATTACATTAATTATTCCGCGCTCAAGTGATACCAGTGCTGCGCCGGGTATTGTGATGTTGGAGGTTATTGCCACCTTAAAAAGTAACACCAATGTCGACCAATCGCTGGCATTAATGAACTTGCTTGCAGGATCAAATGCATCTGAGTTTCCCGGCAAAGTCAGTGGTGTTCGCTTGCAGGTAAATGATCTGTTTGAAGCATCCACTATTGTGATGAGCGCTATCAATGAATTGCCCGCAGGTTTTTATGGTTCCGATTGGACTCGTACGCACGGGACTGTTTACGAAGCGATTCAAATGTCTAAAAGCTTAGTAAGTTTGCTATTGTTTTTGATTATCGGCATAGCCGCATTCAATTTAGTTTCTACGCTAATTATGGTGGTGGTGGATAAGCAAGGGGATATTGCTATATTGCGAACACTGGGCGCATCCAGCAAAGAAATTATCGGAATTTTTATGGTACAGGGTGGTTTGATTGGTTTGATCGGTACAAGTATTGGTGCGGTTTTGGGCGTACTTTTATCTTATGTGATAACGGATTTAATTGCCGGGTTTGAAAAATTACTGGGAATTCAGTTTTTGCATTCTGATGTTTATCCCATCAGCTATTTGCCCTCTAATCTCTATTGGTCTGATGTTGTGCAGGTCGTAGCTATATCCTTGTTTATTTGCTTTTTTGCGGCGCTTTATCCTGCATGGCGCGCAAGCCGTATTCAGCCGGCAGATGCATTACGCTACGAATAAATCTTAACTCTGCTCTACTCTGGAAAGCTTCAGTGCGCGGTCGCGTTGGCGATTGCGCCATTTTCTTTTGACCTTCAACCGCCACACATAATTTGAAAGCGCGTAGGCAATAGCTCCAGATGTGCTAGCACCTACCAAAGAACCTACTAGGTAGGGCTTCCAAATAATTTCAAATTCGTGATACAGCCAAGCCCAAGAAAACTCTATTCCCGGCGCAGGTTCCATCTGCAGAATTACTCTTCCCAAGTGATAAAACGCGTACATGATGATAGGGATTGTTATTGGGTTGCTAATCCATACAATCGCAATTGTCAGTGGTAAATTGCTGCGCGTTACAAGTGCTGCGGTCGCAGCCGCAGGCGTATGTATGGGTACGGGTGG
>CAZZEV010000114.1:0-9027 GCA_964653305.1 uncultured Cellvibrionaceae bacterium
GCTTGCAGCTGAGAATGGCTAAGCGGATTCTCTGGTGGGTTTTGAAGGGACGACAACACTGTCAATGCAGCCGAATTAGGCAAAGGCGCAAGTAGCGATTGCAGTTTTGTAATATCGCCACCAAAAAAATGCGTAAAATCCAATTCGCCCGAGCGCATTATCGCGGTACTGACAAACGGATAATAACAAGCGCCGTAGCGCAAACCGTTTAAGCCGACATTATCGCGAAAGGTTTGGATATCCTTCGTATAGCTGATGGGGTTTGGCTTATCGCCACCGATCACATCAAAAATACACAACGCGGTTTGCAGCGATTCTGCTTGCAGCAACATGGCTTGCATGAGCGATTTATTACTCGCAATGCTTAACAAAGTTGCATCGGGGCAAACATACAACGTAGGTTCCTGTTCTTTCTTTAAGGCCGCTAAACCTTTTTTCAAATGAGCCAGTTTTACGTTGCGATTAACCACCTGCGTTGTAGGTTTAGCAATGGGCTTTTTTTGCGCGGGGCCGTAAGTGCCTACCGATACAATGTAAGCCGCGCCCCCGCCATTTTCGTAAAACAAACGCACGCTGTTATGCAAATAATAAAGAGTGCTTGGGTCTGGCAAGACGGCGTAGGTCACGCCAGCAAAATCGACACAATGAGGCAATCCGCTATTGGCGCTTTGTTTCACTGCATAATATTGTGGGTTGTATTGTTTTACAGGCTCTTTCGCGTCGGGTGGGCTGCTTAATAAAAAAAGTGCTTCAAATTCTTGAAAGGAGGTAATGCGTTGCGGCTTAAAAAATACAGGCTGGCCCAATAACTCCGCCTTGGGTGTGTAACCAATAAACGCAGGAACCGCCGTGGGCACAGGCACCACGGTGTTTGGGAAAGCGTTAACGTCTTCTACAAAAACACCGGGGGTTTGGAAGCTAGGCATAGGGTTCCCTCATGGTTGGTTAGGATTTTCCTGCGTCATTGTGATGTGATTGAATTAAGCCAATCAGACGAGCAACCACGCCCGCTAAATAGAGCAAGCCCACAAACATTTCTATGCTTGCCACCGCACGTGCATGCGGCGTTAGCGGTATAACATCGCCAATTCCCGTACTGGAAAGCAGCGCAAAGCTAAGGTAATTCAGCTCAGTCCAGGTGCGCATTTCTTGCGGGTTAACTGCGGCGGCATAAGTGCCCGGTTCCAGTATTTGAATCACCATGAACACATGTGTGAAGCCCCACGCCAGCAAGGTAAAGGTTGCGCCAGCAGCAAATAATTCGTCGGTTGTCGCGCGTTGGTCTTCCATCATGTAGGCAATCAAACTGCCTGCGGCATAAAAGTAAAAAATCGCTTCAAGCCCCGCGCTCCACGGCAGCAACTGCGTCATGGAAAAAAGCGTTTGCAACACTAAGAGCACGATAATAACTGTTGCCAAGCTGCCACTAATCCAAATTAGCCCCGGCGTGCGCCGCACCATGAGTGTGGTGAGTGTAAGCACCGTGACACCAAAGGCGTTAAAGGCCACCAAGCCCGCATGGGTTCCTTCAAGGAAAGGATAAAGCAGCATGCCCGCCAACTGAACCAGCAATAAAATGGCCGATGGGTGACGCGTGGTGAGGTGCAAAATAGGTAGATATGCCATAAGGTTGCCATGAAAAAATTAAAACAAGAAAAAGAATGTGTGTGTTGAAAAAAAGAACTGCGTTAAAGCGAAAGCATTTATTCAAATGATAAGTGTGCTCGGCAAATATTATTTCTTGTGTACGTCAACCCCAACCAACATTTCATAAACTCTGGTTGTCTTTTCGTCCGAAAAGCCAACTTTATCTACATAGTCTTTCGCGTTCTCATGGGTACCGAACAGTAAATCCCAAATTGGAATTCCATAATTATTTGCATGATAGCCACGCTTGTGATGAATTCTATGCATTTCGGGGCGCTGAACAATATACCCGAGCCAAAAGGGTGATTTGGTATCCGAATGAATATAGAAATTAAAAAGGCCCGTAAAGAGTACCGCCCATGCTGCGGCCTCTGCATTTGCACCAAGAATTAAGTACGCACTCAAACAGCTTAATAACATGGCAAACGCGCTGTCTAATGGATGCGCGAAAAAAGCCGTAAGCGACTCTACGCGTTGCGGGCTGTGATGCAACTGATGAATCTTTCTCCAAAGGTAGTCATTTTTATGCAAAGCCCTGTGCCACCAATAGAAAAAGAAACTCGTGATAAAAAAGGCAATTAAACCAATGATAAACGCGGGAAGATACTTGCCAAATTGCAATAAAGAATGCGATAGAAACCAGTCTTTAAAATAGATGCCAACACCAAGCGACACTGTCATTTGAAAAAAGCCAATGGCACTAGAAAGAATTAACCACCGCCTATTGCAATGGTTTTTTGAGGCAGGGGCAATTACTTCGAGTGTGAAGAGCAGCGTGAACAGAATAACTAAAATTGGATATGCCAAAATTTCCATATTTTCTTCTTTGTTGCTGAGAACGAGTGATTGGGGTCAGAGTAAAATTAAAACAAAAACTTTAAATCCAAGTGCTTTTCAATGTAACTCTACTCTGACCCTAATTATTCATTATCGAAATTATCCATAAACCGCTACAAAATTTCATAATGCTCATAGAGTTTAATGATGTCCTTATGATTTATCCTGAACTGACTTCGTCTTTTTACTTTAGGATTCGCGCTAGTTGCATTCTCGAGTTTTATACCTGGATCATAAAATATTTTTCCAGCCTGCATTGATGTTAAAAATAATTCGAAGTTAGTGCCCTCACCTAGCTCGATACTTTTCCCAAATTTATATTCCTTTAAACCCGTCGAAGGGTTTTTTTGAGAAATACACGGAACATAAACTGCCTGCGCATGCTTTCTTTTCCAGTGATCAATAAGTTTTGCAAAGCTCCAACTCGCTGCGACACGATCATTTCTATCCAGTAATACAATGGCGCCTGTAGCAGCTGATATTGAAGAGCTGTGCTTATCAAATCCCACCAACTTCATTGTTAGCTTTGTCAAGCTATGGCTCTTGTCAACAATATGTTTGCCACCAAAATTGTACCTGTCATCGATTCCTGATTTGTCAGGATATCCATAATTTCTTATAAATTCAGTGGGGCCATTTTCGAAATATAATCCACCATTCGGCTCGGGTGTCATAAGTGTGGTCGGTTTTGCTCCGCTACACGGAAATTTTGTTACACCAAATTGTTTTACTTCCCATCCGAGAAAATCAGGCTCAGAAAAGCCATTTGGTGCTAGGTTGAGCAAAGCCTCAAGTGTGTATCCACCACCATTAGGTGCAAAATAATCGCTATATGTCAAATCTGAGTTGAGCTTTCTGCTAGAAATCCATCCGAGATTATGAATATTTAATAGCGTTTCGATTAGTGTTTGCTTCGTAGATTTGATTGAAATGCTTTTATCAATTTCTATCTCATCAAGAACGCTACCGACTTTCGTAACAGGCGTTTCTTTTAATTCGTTAGCCAAATTACTTTCGGGTGTTGCTAGATAAGCATAGACTTTCTTGCTTTGGCTAACCCCCAGTATCAACCAACGCCCCTCGCTTCTCCCTTGCTTATTGGGTTGCATCCATTTACTAATGTCTACTTTGGATCTAAGTAAAAATCCTGAAAGCCTGACCTCGGGATACTGAGGGTAATAAATTAACTTGGCGTGCGGAGCAGAAAATACATCACCATCGGCTGTTATCCATTCCAGATCCAAACTCGATTGAAATTTAACCTTTACCTCGGTATCTGCTTTCTTTTTTGATAACGAAATTGACGGCTCAACAGTACCGGTAGGTAAGAACGCAAGCTCAGTCAAATCTCCACCCAAGTAAGGTTGGTTTTTGCTGTTGTCGTTGGGAGATAGCTTTTTTACAAATAATCTGTTGACATCCATGTGCTTCATAATTTTTTTTAGGGTTCCCAAGTCAATTTCTTTTGATGCTTGAGAGTCGTAGGTTCCTAAATCTGCTTTTTCCATATGATTGCCTACTTCAAAGTTCTAATTTTGAATTCCAAATGCTTTCATGAAAAATGGATACGCTGCTTCATAAACCTGATCTACGTAATCATCTAACATCAAACCCAATATTTTTTCAATTTTTAGCGCCTCATCATGAGTGAAGAGCAAATTACCAGCCTTTTGAAAGACGATATCATGTGGTGTGTCGTCAGGATGAAACAAAAGCCCCTTCTCAAGCATTTCTGAAAACCAAGGTTTCATTTCAACAATCGCTCCACTTTTATTGTCAGGAATAGGAGATAAGTTCATATACATGCTCCTTCCATAGGTATGTTTTTTAGATCTTTTTGATTTTTCTTTCAATGCTTACTTGCTGAATTACATATGGCGTCATTAATCGAGCCACCTCTGTAATAACTGGGACTACAACACTATTCCCAAATTGACGATATGCCTGTGTATCACTAACCGGTATTTTAAATGAATCTGGATAACCCATTAACCGAGCACATTCACGCGGTGTTAATCGCCGTGGGCGCTTGCGCGAACCTTGCGAAACCAAAATCTCAGAGCCATCTTTGTAATAACGTGCAGACAAAGTTCGGGTAACGCTCTCACCCGTTACCAATCCGAAACCAAATCCATTACCTGCCGCACTATGTTTTTCTTTATAGGCTTGTAAGTAGGCCCACAAATTTTCAGTCAATGTGTATTTTGGATTTATCTTACCTTTATCACCAATTGTATAAGGCTCTTCAATTTTTTCATTTCCATCCTGCGTGTGCAGAATAGAAGATAAGCGTGGCCCATTGGACGGGAGCTTTAATTTATCCCACGAGAATTCATTTTTATCACGGAATCCAACAATCATAATTCTTTCGCGATGCTGCGGAGTAAAATGCTGGCCATCTATCACTTTGTAGTGCACCTCATAACCAAGCTCTTCACGCAAGGTTTGTAAAATGACCTTAAAAGTATTTCCTTTATCGTGTGAAACAAGATTTTTAACATTTTCCAAAAGAAAAGCTTTCGGTTTTTTCTTGGCAATAATTCGGGCAACATCAAAAAACAACGTGCCTTGAGTCGTGCATTCAAAACCATGTGGTCTTCCTAGAGCATTTTTTTTTGATACTCCGGCAATACTAAATGGCTGACAAGGAAACCCAGCCAATAAAACATCATGGTCTGGTACATCAGATTCATCTACCTGTGTGATATCACCAGCAAACATATGTGTTTCATCGGCAGGGAAATTAGCAAGGTAGGTTTTTTGCGAAAAAGCGTTCCACTCACTCGTAAAGACACAGTGTCCTCCGAACTTTTCGAATCCCATTCTTATTCCACCAATCCCAGCGAATAAATCAATAAACGTGAAGGGGTAGTCTTTGCCGGTTGGCGAAGAGATCAATGGCAGGATGCGCTGACGAATTGCATCCGATAGATAGGGTGGTGGCTCATTCTCCCGGACCTCCCAACGCCTCACTGTTCTGACATCAACACCGAGGAGGTCAGCTAATTGGCTCTGGCTATATATTGCTCTAGCCTCACGCAACAGATGTAAGGGATGAATGTCGTTCATATTTTGTGCTTCCGCGGGAATTAATGCGGACATAATGCCCTATCATTTTCCCAGAATGCAAGCACCAATCTGTCTATTTATACAGTTGTTGTCAGTACTCAATTTAGAGCTTCGGCTTAGCACGTTATTCCAAGCAATGGCCGCAGCTCTACCTGAATGCCTTTGCCGTAAATTGCCTTTACCAAATATTTGTAAATGTCTTTATCAATGTCGGGTGCGGCGGTTGTGCCGAGTATGTGGGCGTAGTCTTCTGCGGAATCGGCAAGGCCTAGGATGCACCAGTTATCCACCAATAAATGCATTTCTCTTTCGCTGCGTTGGCATTTTTCGATAAGCGCGACAGGGCCTTGGTAGGGCCAGGTTTTGAGTGCAAGGGAGGATAGCCCTTGCAAGAGTTTTACGTTATGCACGAGCGCGGTTTGTTTGCCCACACAATAGCCTTGGCACTTTTTGAGTTGGTGGCTTGTGCAAGCGCGTTGGCTTTGTTTTTCTAGGCCAATCACTTGGTAGCAAAGTTGGTGTTCGTTGCTAATAAATTCCAAGCTGTCTTTTGCTTTTTTGTTGGAGGGAAAAAGGCCGTACCATTTTTGATGTGTGGTGGAGAGCGAGGTAGAGCGTGCGTTGGTTTTGGCTGCGCGCGGCATTTCTGCAACGGGGCGAATTTGTGGTGTTAAGAGGCCACCTTCTAGCTCTTGCAGGTGAATGCTGTAAAAGGTGCTTATGCGGCGCAGCTTGCGGTTGTAAATAGGGCTTAGCTCTTTAACTTTTTTAGATTCCAAAATCAGTGCCGTGAGTTCGCCTGCGGTTTTTTCAAAGGTGATATGGCGGGTTTGTTGGCAAATTTTCATTTCCTTTGATGATTTGTGGTCAGACGTAAAATGCGATAACACGCGCTTACGAATACTAATGCTTTTGCCTATGTAGAGCAGCTGTTTGTTCTCGCCCCAAAAATAATAAACGCCGGGCGAGTTGGGCAGGTCTTGAATAAGGCTTGCATCAAAGCCGGATGGAATACTTTCTTTGCGGTATTGGTGCGCAATCGCCGCTTTTATTTTTTCTTGCCCGTGTTCTTCTTCGGCAATTTTCATAAAGCTGTAAGTGGCTTTTGCATCTGCCAGTGCGCGGTGGCGGTCACTTACCATTATTTGGTGGCGCTTAATAATTTTTTCTAAACTGTGCCCGTCGGCTTCGCTGTATAAAAACCGCGAGAGTTTTACCGTGCACATGAGCTTTGATTTATAGGTGTAGGCAAGGCGCGCAAATTCGTTGCGAATAAAGCCGTAATCAAACCGCACATTGTGGGCAATAAAGAGTTTGCCTTGCAGTTTTAAAATAATCTCTTTGGCCACTTGCTCAAAGTAAGGCGCAGTTTCCACCATGGCATTGGTAATGCCAGTGAGGCGCTGAATAGTCTCGGGGATTTTGGTGCGCGGGTCAATGAGTGTTGACCACTCGCTAACGCCATTTTCGGTCACTTCAATAATGCCGATTTCGGTAATGCGATCGTAAGTGACATTTCCCCCCGTGGTTTCTATATCCACAATCACACAGGGCACGGGGAAATGTTTGAGCATGCTTGTTACCCCTTAGGGAGCTTCGCGGTTAACCGAATGTGTTTTTAACAGCAGTAAGGGTGGTTGCTTATTTAAATCTTCATTTAACAAATCATCCAAATTATTCAATGTTTGAACGCTGTAATCTACGTTGGGAATACCAAGGTTATCCATTTTGAGTGGAATAATACCTGCACTTAAAAAGGTTCCATCGGCATTAAAACGGACTTCGGCAATAATGGACTGAACTAATTTTCCTTTGGTCGATAAGGTTCTGAAACCAATAAAATTGCCGAGCGAATAGAAAATGGGTTTTTGTTTATAGATTTCAAACGGACGAATCACGTGTGGGCCATGACCAAAAACTCCACTGGCACCCGCATCAATCACAAACTCAGAAAATTTACGAATATTGCCACGGTACTCATTCATAAAATATTCCTCTGCTTCTGGCGAGCCACCTGCCGATTCACCTTCGCTACCGGCATGTACGCTTATAAAAACCAAACTGGCTTGCTGCTTTGCATTGGCGATATCAAGAGCGATTTGCTTCTCGTTATCCATGGGTGTGAAATGCGTAAGATAAGAGTAACTTAAAAAAATGATTTTTGTTCCGCGCACATCAATCACTGCATTTCTTGATTGTGAGGTGCCAGAAATTTTTATGGCATGAGCATCAAGCGCTTTTATGGTGGATTTTAAACCTTCTCTGCCAAAATCCAAGGAGTGATTATTCGCGATAGATAAAACGTTAAACCCCATGTCTTTTAAAAGGCTGGCATATGCGGTTGGCATACGAAAACTGTAGTAGCCAGATTTGCCATTATCTTTACGCGGCTCGCCCTCGTCTGCTAGCACGCCTTCTAAATTTCCAAAGGCTACATCGGCATGAACCAGTGTTTGCGATAATTCAACAATGCGTTGTTGCTGATCTGCATCTGGCAATTTTGTGTTGGGATAATCGGTGCCTAAGACTACATCGCCCACAGCACGAATAATAATGGGTGTTGCATCTTGAGCAATGGCTTGCGAACTATTGGCCGAGGATATTGCTGATGACGCGTTTACCGATTGAATACTGGAATGCACTTGTTGCGATTGAATAACAGCCTTGGGCGTTTGAGTGTGGGATGGTGAAAGGCTATCGCCCGCGTTTGAACTCATTGAGAAATAGGTAAGGCCGCTCAGCATGGTTAAACAAAAAACGGATGCAACCGCGTAGAGGCCTTTGGTAAAAAAAGGTTTCTGTTTTACAGCGTTTTGGGCGACTGGTTTTTGTTGCGGTGTTTTGAGTAATTCAGCGAGCGCCGTTTTTACATCGTGATCCTTGGGTTCAATTTCAAGATAGAGCTCAAAGGCTTTGCGCGATACTTCATCCTTACCCAATGCCTGTTCGGATTGCAGCACAAGGCGACGGCCAATTTTTGCTAATGTCAGCGCGGATTGTAATTGCCCCTGTTGGCGCTTGTGACTAATCAGCTCGCGCAAACGCACGGAGCTGTGTTTATTAGCGGCTTCTGAAGGAGTTGACATGGGTAATTGTAATTTTTAGTTATCCCTAAAACGTTAAGCGCAATCTAGCGCTTAACCTATAACGCAAAAAAAATGGCCAAAGAAAAATTCTTTGGCCATTTTACACAGATTACACTCTGGTCGTCTTATTCAACGGTTACTGATTTTGCCAAATTGCGAGGTTGGTCAACATCCGTACCCTTAATAATTGCCACGTAGTAGCTCAACAATTGCAAGGGCAAGGTGTAGAGAATGGGCGCTAGCCATGGGTGAATATGCGGCACGTTGATGACGCGCATGGTTTCGTCGGATTCGAATTTTGCATCTACATCGGCAAACACATACAAAATACCGCCGCGTGCGCGCACTTCTTCAACGTTGGATTTTAATTTTTCCAATAAGTCGTTGT
>CAZZEV010000115.1:0-8982 GCA_964653305.1 uncultured Cellvibrionaceae bacterium
AAGCGATCGGTGCGGGTGTTCCAATGTTATGAGCTTGCAAGTGGCAGGCGGCAACGTAAGAACGTTCTGCTTTGGATTTTTGTTTACGATCAAAACGATCTTTAAGCCAGCTCTGACGTTTAAACACTTTGAGCGCAACAAGTATTTCGCCTTGTGCTGTTTGCAGTGGTAATTTCACCACATAATCAGCGCCGTTTGAGAGCTTAGTGACATTATTATTTTTTAGTAGCGCGGTAATTTGAACCAATTGCGCGCGTAGAATCTCATCGTCAAATTCGGGCGCTAGGCTTCCTTCATAAACACCGAGTGTGAATTGGGTGTTCACGGTGTTATTACCGCTGTTTAAGTTGGTCAAGCCGAAGCCCCTTAATGCTGAAAATCAATGGGTGAGGTATACTTTTGCGCACTTTATAATAAGGCCAAGAATTATAACGGCTATTCATTAGCTAGCCTAGTTCGATGTGTTGGCTAATAGTCTCAAGTAAACCGCTTCACTCCCTGCGCCCAGAGGACAAGAATACGATGATTCAAATAATTGATGCAGTGAAAAAACCATTGCTAGGCAGGTTTTCTGCGCGTTTGGCAGCGCTAACGCAATGGGCTGGCCCTTATGCCACAGTATTGCAAATGTTATTGATGGGTTTGGTTGTCTTATCACTCTCTCGTATCGGTTTGATTATTTGGCAGTGGGATCGCGTGAGTGCAACCGGTTTGCTAGTTGAGATGTTGGTGCAGGGTGTGCGCGCCGATCTTATTTTGCTGGGGTATTTTGTCGCTATTCCCGTGTTGCTTGCCCCCTTTTTCGCGCATAAATTTGCGCTGTCATTTTGGCGTAGCTTCAATTTGTGTTGGGCTACCCTTGCGTTGTTTTTTGTGATTTTTATGGAATTGTCATCACCACCTTTTATGATGCAATTTGATGTTCGCCCCAATCGTCTGTTTATTGAATACTTGTCATACCCTAAAGAAGTGATGTCTACATTGTGGAACGGATTTCGTTTGGCGCTCATTCTGGGCGTGGGCTTTTCAGTGCTTTTGGGTGTAACCATTTATTCGGTTTTAAAAGCGGCAAGTGCCGATGCAAAACCCTGGTCAGCTAAAAAGTTATTATTGCTGTGGCCGCTTATCTTTGTGTTAGTTTTTTTGCAGGTGCGTTCAACCACTGACCATCGCCCTGCGAACCCTGCACTTTTTGCATTGTCTGGCGATGCTTTAGTGAATTCGTTAATTATTAATTCTGGCTGGTCAGTGCTAACGGCCTTGGCATCTATGCGGCAAGAAGCTAACTCCTCAGAAATTTACGGTTCCTTTCCGCGCGAAAAAATATTTGAACAGGTGAAAGCTGCACCTTGGTTGCGTGACTTACAATTCACATCTACTGAGTTGCCTACCTTACATAAACAAGAGGCTGCAATTAAGCGCGAGAAACCACTGAATTTGGTAATTGTGTTAGAAGAAAGTTTGGGTGCAACCTTTGTGGAGTCGCTTGGTGGCTTGCCAGTGACTCCCGAGCTAGAAAAATTAAAACACGAAGGTTGGTGGTTTGAACAACTTTACGCAACGGGTACACGTTCGGTGCGTGGTATTGAAGCGGTTATTTCAGGTTATGCACCTACGCCAGCGCGCAGCGTAGTAAAGCTATCTCTAGCGCAACATAATTTTTATACATTGGCTTTAGGCTTGGAGCAGCAGGGTTATCACACGGAATTTGTCTACGGTGGCGAAGCGCACTTTGACAATATGCGCGGTTTTTTTACCGGTAATGGCTTTCAACAAGTGGTTGATCGCAGCGATATTAAAAATCCTGTGTTTGAAGGCAGTTGGGGTGCGAGTGATGAAGATTTATTTAACAAATCGCTGGAGCGTTTAAAGCAATTACATTCAGAAAATAAGCCTTTCTTTAGCCTTATCTTCAGCTCGTCTAATCATGAGCCCTTCGAATTCCCTGATGGTCGTATTGAGTTGTATGATGCCAACAAACAAACGGTAAACAACGCTGTTAAATACGCAGATTATGCGCTGGGTAAATTTATCGCTGAGGCCAAAAAACAAGACTATTGGAAAGATACTGTCTTTTTGATTGTGGCCGATCACGATAACCGTGTGTATGGCGATAGCTTGGTGCCCATTAAAAAATTCCATATACCTGGTTTGATTTTGGGTGCGGACATTCAACCCAAACGTATTGCGACTCAGGCAAGTCAAATTGATTTAGGCGCAACCGTGTTGTCGTTAATGGGGGTGTCCAGCGAACACCCAATGATTGGCCGTGATTTTGTAAAAGACGGTGAATCAGCTGGTCGTGCGCTTATGCAGTTCGATAACTATTTTGCATGGCTTGAAGGTTCTAAGGTAACGCTCTTGCGCCCCAATCAATCACCGCTCTTGGGGCACTATGATGCGGCCAAAGGCGAGTTGGTGCTGAGTAAAGAGCAGCCCGACGCTGGCGATGTTGAAAAAGCCATGGCGCATGTGATGTTGCCTTCATTGCTGTATCGCGAGCAGCGCTATAAGTTAGCGAAATGATTTATCTTTTTTTGTCCACAATAACACTATCAATTGGGCACACATCTACACAGTTGGGCGAATCATAATAGTGTTCGCAACGAATGCAGGTGTCTGAATTTATTTGGTAGTGTTTGCCATCCATAGCAATCGAATCACTTGGGCATTCGGGTACGCACATATCGCAGTTTATGCAACTGGCATCTATGTGCACCGAAAACGTGTATTGGTTGGTTGTCATAGCGGCGGTAATTATATTGGCAATTCTTTGACCAGCATCGCGTGATCAAGTCGTTTAAACTCTTGGTTTTTAAAGACAGGTGCGGTGATTTGCACGCGATGGCCTGAGCCGGGCGCGACATTAATGGCATTGCCATTCACATCAAATAATTCATTCAAGACAAAGCGATGATTGCCGCTGGGTGTCATGAGTAACAAATTATCGCCTAATGCGAAATTATTTTTCACATCAATCCCGATGCGATTCTGATCGCTTAAGCCTTCCACTTCGCCCACCACTTGTTGCTGACCTATGCTGTGGCCTTGCTCATAATTTTGCATAACTTGTGTGCTATGGCGCTGTAAAAAACCTTGGGTATAGCCGCGGTTTGCTAAACCTTCTAGTTCAGTAAAAAGACTTTCATCAAAGGCTTCACCCCGCACAGCGGCATCAATTGCGCGGCGATACACTTGCGCGGTGCGACCAACGTAATAGGGCGATTTAGTACGGCCTTCAATTTTTAATGAATCCACACCTATTTGCGTTAATTTTTCTACCAAATGTACGGCGCGTAAATCACGCGAATTGAATAAATAGCTACCGTGTTCATCCTCTTCTAAAGGATAAACTTCGCCGGGGTGTTCGGCCTGCCACACTTCTGCTTGAGAGACACTCGCAGTTTGTGGCACATATTCGTGTACCTGCACTGCGGGAATTTCTGACTGGCTACTATCAACATTAACGTCGTATTTCCAGCGGCAAGCATTGGTGCAGGCGCCTTGATTGGGGTCGCGTTTATTCATATAGCTGGAAATTAAGCAGCGGCCTGAGTAAGCCATGCAGAGCGCGCCGTGTACAAAAACTTCTAATTCCATCTCCGGGCAGCGCTGTTTGATTTCTTCGATTTCGGCAAGGCCAAGTTCGCGCGATAAAATTACGCGCTCAATACCTACGGATTGCCAAAATTTAACAGCGGCCCAATTCATGGTGTTGGCCTGTACCGATAAATGTAATGGCATATCTGGATAATGTTCGCGCAATAAGCCAATGACGCCGGGATCAGAAACGATTAATGCATCGGGCTTTAAATCGATTAGCGGTTGCATGTCCGCCACAAAATTTATCAACTTGGCGTTATGAGGGGCGATGTTGGCGACAAGATACAATTTCTTTTGTTGCTCGTGGGCAATCGTAATGCCTTTGGCGAGATTGTCTATGTCAAACTCATTGTTTCGCACCCGCAAACTGTAGCGCGGCTGTCCTGCGTAAACCGCATTGGCGCCATAGGCGAATGCCATATTGAGTGCTTTTAAACTGCCTGCGGGGGAAAGAAGTTCTGGTGCTTTCATGATCAAGATTTTGAGGCTGCGAAATGGGATGGCAGTGTAAGGATTTTTGTCTGGTTGCCCTTTGATCTATCGCAAGGCTATTGGGGTAAATATGCTGTTGTCGGCGCTATTTTTCATGCAACAAAAACGCTGTTGCTCGGGTACTATTGGTGTGTAGCGAATAGATTGCTTTTTATCGTTAAGCAAAGTCATTTATTAGGAAAAGCCTATGGGGTTATTCGATCATTCCCACGAACATGTAGATGAACACGATCTAAGCTCTCCAAGCAATGCTGAGGCTGCCAAGCGCACAACGCTGGTCAGTGTGGTAGTGAATATTGTGCTCAGCGCATTGCAAATTGTAATGGGGTGGATTTCAGGTTCGCAGGCACTGATTGCCGATGGTATTCATTCGCTCTCGGATTTAGTCTCTGACTTTGTGGTTTTGTTTGCGGGTCATCACAGTAAGGCGGAGCCGGATGCAGATCACCACTACGGCCACTATCGCTACGAAAATGCCGCGTCTCTCGTGTTAGGTGTTTTATTGCTGGCGGTAGGTGTGGGAATGCTTTGGTCGGCAATTAACAAAATGATTCACCCCACGGCTTTGGTGCCGGTGAGCAGCATTGCCCTATGGGTCGCATTAATTGCGTTGGTTGCGAAAGAAGTTTTGTTTCGTTACATGCTCGCCGTGGCGCAACGTATTCGTTCCAGTATGTTGATTGCGAACGCATGGCACGCGCGCTCCGATGCCGCCTCATCGCTGGTGGTTGCCTTGGGTATTGGCGGCAGTCTATTAGGCTATCCGTTACTCGATCCTATAGCGGCGTTGGTGGTAGGGCTAATGGTGGCTAAAATGGGCTTCAGTTTCGCGTGGAATTCGCTACACGACTTAATGGATCGCGCTGCTGATATTGAAGAGATAGAAAAAATTCGTGCGACTATTCTGGCAACACCGGGTATTCAAGGTTTGCACGATTTGCGTACTCGCAAAACAGGTGATCTGATTATTGTGGATGTGCACTTGGAGATTCGCGGCGATATTACGGTCGCAGAAGGTCACGATATAGCCGTTAATGCACGTAAAAATGTGATGGCTAGTTTGCCAGTATTGGATGTTATGACCCACGTTGATCCGGTCTAATCTTGCGGCCTGTCACGGGCTTGTTGCGGGAGCTATCAAGATTCGAATTTAAAGGTTATCCTAGGCAAATAGATACTTTTGATGCCACTATTTTATGCGACGGATAGCAGTCAATAGGAATTATAATTAGATGTTGTTTCAATCATATTTGCCGAGTGCATTTACCTTGGTTTTTTTAAAACCAAGAACGATTAAACCGCAACCATTTAAGCAGTACATTTGTTGGCTGTTGGCATTGATGTTTGTCGCGAGTGGTCATGTGTTTGCGCAAACTCAAACGCTCAATAAGCAACGTCTTACCGCTTCATATATCTACAATTTTGCGAAAAATATTGAATGGCCAAATGAAGCGGGAATTAATTCCTTCGACATTGCCGTTTATAGTCCAGATAAAACGGCAGTTTACAATGAGCTGGTGCTGCTTGCAGAAAATGTAAAGCTCAAAAATCAGCCTATTACCGTTAGCCAAATCAATTCAATTAAAGCCCTAACTAAATATCAAGTTGTTTATATTGAGAATGCCAACAGCCAGTCAGTGGCAGATATTTATGAAGCGGTTGAAGGCAAACCTGTGTTATTGGTTACCTTTGATTTCACCAACAAGCAATTGGTCATGATTAACTTGGTGCCTTCTGGTGCTGATCGTTTGCGCTTTGAAGTGAATAAATCCAATCTGCTCAACCAAGGTTTAAAACCTCTCCCAGAATTAATTTTAAATGGCGGTACCGAAATTGATGTCGCGAAACTTTTTCGTGAAGGTCAATCGTCGCTGGTCGCCTTACAAAAACAATTGCAAAGCCGCGAAAAAGTACTCGCTGAGCTAACAGCTAAAACGCAAAACCAAGAAGCCTTAAATGCGCGCTTGGACGCGCAGATGTCGGAGCTGAATAAAAACATCCAGAAAAGTGACAGTCTCATTGCTGCACAAAATACTCAAATTGAAAAAAGCAAACAAGAGCGTTTGGATTTGCTGAATGAAGTGGAGTTGCGTACCAAAGACTTGGAGGCACAGCAGAAACAACTTGCGATGGTAATGAGTCAAATTAATGCTCGCGAAAAGCGTGTTGCGGAATTGGATAACACGATTAAAACGCAGGAAATTGATCTCAAGAATCAGCGTGATGCCATCAATAATCTCGATATTATTGTGGGTGCGCAGAAAAAAGCACTCGTCTATTCATGGGGTTTGGCGATTTTAGGCGCACTGCTCGTTATCACTGTGCTTATCGCTTACACCATTAAGCGCCGCGATAACCAACGCCTTGCGGCTCATGCAGAAGATTTACAATTTGCTAAAGATCGTCTCGCCATTGCCAAACGCAAAGCGGAAGATGCCAGTCAGGCTAAGGGCGAATTCTTGTCGTTGATGAGCCATGAATTGCGCACGCCTTTGCAAGCTATTATTGGTTACACCGAAGTAGTTATTGAGGATTTAAAACTCAACGATGATCAAGTGCATATTAAAGATCTAATGCGCGTGATTAGTAACTCTGAGCGTTTGTTAAAGCTGATTAACGGTGTATTAGACTTGGCCAAAATAGAATCGGGCCGGATGGAGCTGGATTTAACCGAAGTAAAACTTTCCAGCTTGGTGGATGATGCGGTAGGCACGGTAAAACCACTGCTGGAAAAAAATGCGATTCAATTAAAATTGGATGTCAATGATGGTGCTTTTTTGCCCATTGCAGACCCTGAGAAATTACTGCATATCATGATTAATTTGCTGGGTAATGCGAGCAAGTTTTCACCCAAGGGAATCATTACGCTCAAAGCTCATCACGAACCTTATCGCCTGTATTTCAGTGTGGCTGATACGGGTATTGGTATTTCTAAAGAGCAGCAAGAGCATATTTTTGATTCCTTCCGCCAAGCGGACAGCGGTACTACGCGAAAGTATCAGGGCAGCGGTTTGGGGTTATCCATTACTCGCCAATTGTGTGAAATGATGGGCGGTACTATTGAGGTTGAAAGTGAGCTGGGTAAAGGTTCAACCTTTATTGTGGATGTACCTCTCCCTATTGAAGCCAGCGCACTCTTGGGGCAAACGGCTGCGGTATATGATCAAGATATGGATGAAGCCGAGGAAAATCTGGATGCAGCGGGCAATCACATTGTCATGATTGATGATGACCCAGCATTCCTCGATATTATGGCGCGCACTATGCGCCGTGAAGGCTACAGCGTACATACCGCGCACGATGCCGATACTGGCTTCAAACTATTACAAAAAGTGAAACCTCAGGTAATAACGCTCGATTTATTGTTGCCAGATCAGCACGGCTGGTTACTATTTGAAAAAATTAAAGATGATCCAGAGCTAAAAGATATCCCTGTGATTATTATTTCTATCATGGATGATCGCAAATACACCTATAAGCGTCAGGCGGAGGAGTTTCTCACCAAACCTATTCGCCGCGAAACCTTGAAACTTGCCGTGCAGAAATTGGCACCCAATAAATAATCGGTTGCGTTTGCTCTCACCGACCCTAAGCTTGCTGTGATCTTTCTTATATTTGCTTTCAGTGATGGGTGGGCTATCTTTATAAGCGTTTTGCAAAAAAATGCGTGACGCTTAAATGTCTAGAAATGAACTCGTTCAATGCAGCACCTGTTCAGTGATCATTGCGTAAATGCAATAATAATTGCACCTTAACACTGAGGTATGAGTGCCCGATTAACGTGGGTTTGAACTCCTACTGTATTTATAGGCTGTCGCTATGAAACTATTTGCCAAAGCACTCTTGCCATTGTGTATCTGTGCAGCGAGTACATCGGTCCATGCGGACAAACAAACGCAAACGAATGCGCCTTTAGATGTTTACAACCTCTCTCTCGCAGAATTAGGTCAAGTACAAATCTCTATTGCAACGGGCAATAGCACGTCCCTCGATAAAGCGCCTGCTACTGCATCTGTTATCTATGCTGCAGAAATTGAGGCTATGGGTGCACGCAATCTCGATGAGATTTTAGCTTCTGTTCCAGGTCTGCATGTTTCGCTTTCCAGCTTAAGCCGCTTAGATTCTGTCTACTCTATTCGCGGTGTTCACACCGGTTTTAATGCGCAAGTATTGTTGTTACTCAATGGTGTGCCTGTGCAATCCACCTTGCAAGGTGGGCACCCAACCATGTTCCGCTTGCCCTCCGCTAGTATCGCGCGCGTAGAAGTTATGCGCGGGCCAGGTTCAGCGGTTTACGGTGCGGACGCCTTTGCTGGCGTCATTAACGTTATTACTAAGGATGCTACCTCTATTAGCGACACTCAAGTGGGTGCGCGTACAGGTTCCTTTGGCTCCCGTGAGTTATGGTTGCAAGGTGCAGCGCACTGGAATGATGTAGGTGTCGCACTCAACGTCGCTTATCAAGAAACCGACGGCGATAGCAGCCGACGCGTTGCCGCAGATTTCCAGACGACCTTAGATAGCTCCTTGAAGACCAATGCATCGCTTGCGCCTCATGCGCTGTCGACGCGCTATCAAGTATTAGATACGCATTTGGCGTTCACGGGTGAGCGTTGGCAGATGAATTTGTGGAATTGGGTATCTACCGATGCTGGTGTAGGTGCGGGTGCGGCGCAGGCGTTGGATATTGCGGGTCATGACGACAACCATTTAATGATGGCCGATGCCACCTATCATTTTAATTCCCCCTCTGCCTGGGATAACAGTATTCGCCTCAGTCATGTTTATTCAGATCATGCCACTGAATTTAATCTCTTGCCGGCGGGCACTAAGCTGCCAATCGGTAGTGATGGCAATATTAATTTTGCCAAGCCTGTGGGTGTGGTT
>CAZZEV010000116.1:0-8979 GCA_964653305.1 uncultured Cellvibrionaceae bacterium
CGTTACCGCTATGGTGCCCAACTCCCTCGGCCCTGGCGAACTCTTAATGAACTACGGCACCGAGGAGCAGAAAAATCGCTGGTTACCTGGTTTAGCCAAAGGCACTGAAATCCCCTGCTTTGGTTTAACAGGCCCAGAAGCAGGTTCAGATGCAGGCTCCATTCCGGATACCGGTATCGTCTGTAAAGGCATGCATGAAGGCCAAGAAGTACTTGGCTTACGCCTCACCTTTAGCAAACGCTGGATCACCCTCGCACCCGTTGCGACGGTTGTAGGTTTGGCGTTCAAACTGCACGATCCCGAAGGCTTGTTGGGTGATGCGAGCAAAAAAGAATACGGTATTACCTGTGCCTTGATTCCTGCCAGTCATCCCGGTATGGAAATTGGCAAACGCCACAACCCCGGCTCGCCCTTTATGAATGGCCCGATTTTCGGGACTGATATGTTTATCCCTATGGATTGGGTTATCGGCGGTGCTGCCATGGCCGGTAAAGGCTGGCGTATGTTGATTGAATGCTTGGGCGCGGGGCGCGGGGTATCCCTGCCTGCTCTGTCAACCGCGAGCGGCGAAGTTAACTATCGCTTGGTAGGTGCTTATTCGCGCATTCGCCGCCAATTCAACACTGAAATCGGCAAGTTCGAAGGTGTGCAAGAAGCAACGGCAGATATTGCCGGTACTGCTTATACCTTGGAAGCTTTCCGCCAATTGGTGACTAAAGGTTTGGAGACGGGTTCGCCTTCAGTAATGACCGCCATGGCGAAATACCATGCGACTGAAATGATGCGCAAATCCGTAGAGCACTTTATGGATATAGTCGGTGGCCGTGCGATTCAGCAGGGACCACGCAACTTCCTCGTCTATTCCTACCACAGTGTGCCAGTGGCGATTACCGTAGAAGGCGCGAATATTCTGACTCGCTCGCTAATGATTTTCGGTCAGGGTGCCATGCGTTGCCATCCCTATTTGTTTAACGAAATGCAGGCAATGCAAGATGAAGATCAAGCGCGCGGTATTAAAACCTTTGACAAGTTATTCACGCAACATTTGGGGCATGTGTTTAGCAATATAGTGCGCACCAAATTACTCGGTTTAACTCGCGGTCATTTTAGTAGCGTGCCCGCGAATGCCGATGATTTTAGTGCGCGTTGGTATCAACGCATTAATTTGTTGAGTGCATCCTTTGCGAGCATGTCGGATATCGCTTTGGCGGTATTGGGCGGTAATTTAAAGCGTCGCGAATTATTGTCGGCACGTTTGGGCGATATTCACAGTCAATTATTTATTGCTTGTGCGATTTTAAAATATCACTCGGCGCACCCAAGAACCCGCGCCGAAGATGTACACGCCGAATACGCGATTACTACGGCACTCAATAAAGCCCAGCAAGCGCTTATTGAATTTGCCGATAATTTTCCTGTGGGTTGGGTGGCAAAACTGGTTCGTCTTATCACCTTGCCTTTCGGTAAAATTGTTTTAAAACCCAGCGATGATTTAACCCGCGAATTGGGCGATTTAATGTTGGAAGACAACCCTGTTCGTCAGCATTTAGCGCAATATGTTTATGTCAGTCATGAGCACGATGATGCTGCGGGCCGTGTAGAAAGCACTTATCAAATGTTATTGGCACTCGGTCCACTGTGGACGACCTGGTTGAAAAACCAAAACAAATTGAGTGGCGCTAATATGACGGAAAAACTGCAAGATGCGGTGAGTAAAAATATCATTCAACCGCAAGATGTTACTCGCTTGCTGGAATATGATGCGCGCCGCTTCGATTGTATTTTGACGGATGCGTTTGAAAAATTGTAATTGATAAATTGCAGCGAAATAAAAATCCCCAGTAGTGCCTACTGGGGATTTTTTATATTGGGGGTGTAAAAATAAAAAAGAGTTAGAGCTTGTTGTTCAGATGCCTACAAAGGATTGTCTTGCTCTGCAACTATAACGCAATTACGCCCAAGCGATTTTGCATTGTACAGTGCCTCATCTGCACGTTTAAATGCGTTTGAAAAAGGCTCATTTGGTAATACAGCCGCAACACCGAAGCTTGCAGTCACCGCAATTGGGTTTTCAGGCTCGAAAACCGTATCAAAAATAACAATACGCAATTTCTCTGCCAGCGCCATAGCCATACCTACAGAAGTATTTGGGCAAATTAAAATAAATTCTTCGCCGCCCCAGCGCCCCAATTTATCTGTACTGCGCGTGCTCTTTAAAATGGCCGCGCTGATTTGTTGCAAAACACGATCTCCTATATCGTGACCTCTGCGATCATTAATGCGTTTGAAGTGATCAATATCCACCATAATAATTGAGGTCGCGTTTAAGCGAATCTCCAATGACGCAATAATTTGTTCAATCCCATGACGATTAAACGCGTTGGTGAGAGCATCTACGGTTGAGAGTTTGCGGAATTTATCGGTTTCAGTGCGCAACTTGGAATTAGTGAGGACCAAATCTGAAATTTTGGTGCGCTGTTGTGCTTCAGTACGCTGTAATTTAATTAAACGAATAATCGCGAAACTGGCACCAAACGCAAGCCATGCCAACAAAATAGCGAGATACCAATTTTCAGTACTAACCCAATTTCCGGTGAATTCAATTTTATTAATCTGCACATCATGTTCAGTACCGCGCAAGTCGCCTTCAAAATCCACGGCAAACGTAATTGCATTACTTATGTCTGGGTGAGTTTGGTCTCTGGGCAAGTCGTATTCAGCTAGCCACCAATCTGCAACAGTCAATTCACTAACGTTAATTTGCAACGGCCGAGTCAAATCGCTGGTGCGTACCTTAATCACATTGAATTTTGTACTGTTGCTGTCGCTCAATGTGGAAAAGCGCGGATCACTGTGACGGATAGCAATGCGTAAATTTTTGGCGTCGCCCGCGTATTTTATATCCAGATTGAAATAGTCGAAGCCACTAAGGTCCGTGCCCTTAATGGAGTCCACACTCAGCATATAAACAAGATTGCAGGGCATGTTGGATTCACTTTCATTAAATTTGCAGTGAAAGTGAAAGCTATCGCGGTCAATCCAGCGGGCATTGGGGTGCTCCGGATCCAATAGAAAATAATTGCTATCGGGTGAGCTTGTTGGAACCAGTATCAGGCTTCGTTTAGGTAAGACATTTTTTGCCAAAATTGCAATTAAGGTCAAACAGATCGCCGCTAGCAACAACTTGGAATAAAACGTTTTAGTGGGCATGGCTGTATGAGGAAGCGATCCGTTGCGGGAATAGATTTTAGTATCGGCTACAAGTTGATTCTTCGCCAGTTTTAGCTTGATTCTTCTTGCTAGTGTTGGCATTAAAAAAGCCCGCGTCTGCTTGGCAGATGCGGGCTTGAGAGGGTAATAATGTTACAGAGGGTTAGCGCTTCTCTTTGGCCGCTGCGCTGGCGGCATTGGCGGCCAAAATATAGGCCGAGGTTGTCGCTACGGTGTATTCGTTTTCAAACCAGAGGAATGGCCAATCAGTTTTAAACTCGGGGTAATCGGGTTTGATAACCAGTGGCCCTGGCACCATACCGCCTGCAATAAAACTATAGTCGGCGCGGTTGTGACCGTAAGCGACCAGCTGGGAGCGTGTGCCTATGGTGGATACCAGCGACACATTGTTCACTGGGTGGCGGCCTAGCATGTAGTCCAAGGCATTCAATGTGTAGTCAACACTAAAGATCTTGGGGAAGGCCTTGTGGATTAAGTACATGTTGGTGCCAAAGGTCGCGACCTGAATAGAGCCTGCCCAAGAGTGCTCACTGATCGGCACACCAAAGGGGGTGTTTGCAATCTCATTGTCGATACGCGTTTTGGCTTTAACCGCTATCTCTTCCAACTGTTTGCGATAGCTGGCGTCCATGAGTGGTATGGCGCGCGCTGCAGCACCACCTACCCAATCAAATTGAACGTCAATGACCGGCAACAGTTGCATTAGGCGATCTTTGTATATCTTCTCGCCTTTGGTGGCGAGTAAGAGTTCAACTGTGGCTTGCACATTTACGGCATCAGGCGCGCGCACAGGAAAGGGGCCTTTGTGACGCGCGGCGGCTGGGAAGTTCTTGCCTTGTTCGCGTGCCCAAAGCGCTTTTGCTGCGTCGAGTGCTTCGGCAGCCAAGGGCGCGTCCAGCGCGGGTAGGGTGCGCGTTGCACCTGCCAGTGCGGTTGCTACATAGAGGTTGGTCGAGGGTTGATCGGTGGTAAAGGCCCAGCGGTCGTCTGCCTTGCCAGAGCGGTCACCTTTGGTTTCATTCTCGCCGAGGCTTGGGTCATAAAACTTGCCATCGGTTTGTGAGGATGCATCGCCCAAGTGTGTGTATTGCTTCAGCGTAGGGTCAATAATGCCGCGAATGGCATGACCAAAGATCTTGTATTGCGCCAACAACTGACGAACGCCATGGCGAATTTGTTGAAGTGAATCCTGCTGGCCGTCAGGTTTGCGAATTTCCACTTGGCGTGCGGGTTCGTCGACACTGGTTTCATCCCACTCAAGGCCGAAGAGCTCTTTGCCCCACACCAAGTCGCGTACAACCCAAGAGTTGTCGCCAGTTTGTATGTCGTAGTCGCCTGCGTCCTGCCAACCACCTACGCTCAAACCATCAATACGCTCACCGGCTTTGAATGGCGAGTCGAGTGATTCGCCCATCTTGTAGCCGTCGAAGTGAACAATATTGGCCGGCGCTTGACGCGCATCGTCCAAATGCGACGGTGCGGACCAAACGCGATAGCCCTCACGTATTCCCATGTGGTCCATTTGTTTCGGTAGGAAGGTATCCAACGATGGCTGCCAAATATTGCTGTAAGCGTTCTCGGCAATACTGAATGGCGTGGTCGTCTGATTTGCATAAGAAATCAAATAGAGGCCAGGCTCACGTACTGCTGAAAAGTCGAAAGCAGAGTAGTTGTAACGGTGCCATTTGCCCTTAGACGTAAGCTTGCTGCGCAATACGCTTTTCTTGCTGCCGTCAGGCATGAGGCGCAGTAATTCAGCTTCATCCGGCCCTTTGAAGTTAGGGTCCAGCTCGATCATGGCGACTTTGTTGCGTTGTGGGGTGTAGCCCGCTTGGTTGTAGGAAATCACGGGGTCACGCGCCCAGTTGGGCATTACATTGGGGCGAACATGCCAGACGATGGCTTCATCTTTGGCGCCAACGGGAACCAAGGAACGCACCACAAACCAGCCGTTCTGGGCGCGGTTGCGGGCATCGTAAAGCGCGATTGGGGTTTTATCTGACACTATGGTCACACGTGTTAAAGGATCTTCTGGCGAAAAGGTAAAGGATTTTCCGCCAGAAACGAGCGGTTCGGGATCACCACTCTTATCACTCTTCATTGGGCCCGCAGGGTGGCGAGGAAAAAGCCCCGGTTGTTTGTCACTGAGATAGGTCTTACCAAAGTAAGTTGATGGCAAGAAATCGAGGTTGAATCCAACCTTGCCGGCCAGCGCGGGTGGCAAGGGTTTGTCGAGGTTGACCGCAATGCGGAATCCACCTTCTTCGGGTGTCACCGCCAGGCTGTAAGACAAATCTACGGCGGGGAAAGATGAGCGAATAACCACTTGCGTGCCGCTGGCATCGCGCGAGCGGCTAGCGAATGTGGGCACAGGATCCCACTGTTCAGGGGTGGCGCTGAGCCGCAAGGCACCATCGGTGGCAATACGTTCGCCGTGAAGCACCATCTGCACCCCGCCGTTTTTCTCATCGAAAAAGATAGGGCTAAAGGGATTGTGGTCCAGAATGACCGTGAGGCCAGGTTGTTCCAAGGTGTCTTTTGGCGATATTACGAGACCGTCGGCCATCGCAAACTGACCGATACTGATTGCCGATACGGCTGCGGCAAGCGCAACCTTTTTCTTGAACAGCATGAGGCTTCCTCTCAAGTTATGGTTATGTTGACGCTAATTCCAGAAGGCGATTACGGCAGTCCTGTCGCAGTCATAGGCGAATAGAAGGCCCGAAGGGTAGGCTGCAAGTTGATTGCCCGAGCGCTTCCGGTTATTTACATATTATCTGACAAGCCGGGTATTCTGACACGAGAAAGGGCAAATGGGTGGGGGCTAAAACTTGTTGCTGATGTAAAGTTTGGTAAGTCGTTTTTTGTGCGTGGCGTGAGTGTGTTTCTAGATAATCTTACTAACGTGTTGAAACTGAAGAATAAAAAATATCGGTATCTTTTTGTGTGTTTTGTGTAGAAATTTTTTATCGCTAAGTCGTCTATGAGCAGCCATTTTCGGGCTTCATAAAGAAGTAAATGGTCTAGCGTTTACGTTTGCTAATCGTTTGGCTGCGCTATGCTTAGTAGACAGCTGGGGCGTATGCGTAAAGTCGATAGTGAAGGTGATGTGAAATGAAAGTAAATTATTGGTGATAGCGTGAGACTTAAATCTCTGGCTATTTTTTTAGGGTTAAAGGAGTAAATCTCATGAAAAAGCAGACCAAACAACTGGGTGTGGATTTGGATCGTAACGATAATCTCCGCGCTAAATTACTTGCAGAAATTTCTGAGTATCAGCGTCAACAAGATGCGTTAAAGTCCAGTGGAAGTTATGTTAACTTTACGATGATCCAAACTTACAAAGAGCTAATTGCGTCGCGCAGGGAAATGTTGAGCCGTTTGCCTACCATCTATTAAAAAACGGAACATTATTTTAAATCTGTTTTAATTGGCCTTCAGCGTGAAAAGTGATAGGTCATGTTCGTGTGCGGGCGGGTTGATATATTTTTGTTGGTAGGCGCTCTGCCAATTCATGATGAGTTCCAGTGGCATGGGTTGGCTAATCACGTAGCCCTGTAATTGATCGCACCCTAACGCTCTTAAACTTTCCAACTGGTCTTCATTTTCGGCACCTTCGGCCACCACCAACAGATTGAGTGCATGGGCGATGGACACTATGCCGCTCACAATATCTCTATCCACTTGATTGTGTGGTAAATCTGTAACGAATGAGCGGTCAATTTTAAGTGAGTTGAGCGGCAGGCATTTCAAATAGGTCAGCGAAGAATAGCCAGTACCAAAATCATCGGCGGCAACGCGAACTCCAAACTCTTGGCAGCGCAAGATAATTCTGCGGGCGCGCTCCATATCATCCAGCATGGCCGATTCGGTTATTTCAACAATTAATGAGCTACAAACATTATCAAAGTTGGTATAAATTTTATGCAGCTCTTGTAAAAAAGATGGGTGCAAAAAGTGTCGTGCAGAAATATTGATATGAATGTCATACAAAAATTCTTTGGCTTTCCAGTTTGCAACTTGCTGGGCAGACTTTTTTAAAATCCAATTACCAAAACGAATTTCCAAATCACCGCGTGCTGATTCAATCGCTTTGATAATAGGCAGCGCGCCAACAATACTGCCATCAGACTTTTTCCACCGTACTAAGCTTTCAAAACCAATAACCTGCTTATTACGCAGCGAAATAATAGGCTGATACCACAGGCAAATTTCATCAGAGTCCAACGCACCTTCAATATCAATTGCAGAAATACTTTTCTCATATTCGCAGGCGGATATGCGCGACGCAAAATGGAATCTATCGCCGCCTTCTTTTTTTGCAGAATACATAGCCGCATCAGCTTTGCGCAATAATTTATTAGGGTCGGTTCCGTCTACTGGTGAGAATGCAATGCCGATGCTGGCGGAAATTCTTCCGCGTTTACGGCCTGTGCCAAAATGAATGCGTAAGGCCTGAATAAAACGGTTGGCGAGTATTGTAAGGCTGTGTTCGTCGCACTCGGCAATAATTAAAAATTCATCGCCACCCAAGCGGCCAATACAATCGCTTTTGCGTACTACATCGCGCAAACGATTGGCGGCATCGCGCAAAATATTATCGCCAGTTTCATGGCCCCATTGATCATTTGCGGTTTTTAATCCATCCAAATCAATAAAAAATAAAGCAAAATTACGATTGTGGCGAGCGAGTTGATCAGCTTTTTGGTCGAGAAACTGCATGATTCCGTGACGATTACTGAGTTGTGTCAAGGTGTCTACGCTAACCATGGAGCGCAATTGATTTTCTAGTTGTTCGCGATGGCATGCCACTGCGATTTGGCTGGCAATGCGCTCTGCGAGCGCAAAAATGTGTTGCGGAATATTTTCTGGTTGTCTAAACCAAGAAGATGCCAACACACCGATAACTTGATCGGATGAAATAAGGGGAATTACAAAATTTGCAACCAAGCCACCTTTAACCAAGTCTGGCATGGCATCGGGGTCTAAAGAATAATTACTAACAAAAACACTGCTTTTGGTTTTGAGAACGCGCCCTGCTATGCCTTGGTCGCACGGGAAACGCATACCTTTATAAGGATTTAATCGTTCTTCTTGGTCGCCTTCAAATAATTGGTATTCAAAAAATTCGCGGCGCTCATCTAATAAAATTAATGCCGCGCCATCGGCATTTAATAGTTTGCAAACAGAGGCGGCTGCTTTTCTAAAAAAAATTTGGAAATCTTGTTCTAGGGTGAGTGCATCCATTGCGGCGAGCAATGCGGGTACAGCAGTGTTACCCAAAAAGAAATCGTTCATGGCGGTGTCTTGTTTCAAACGCAAAAAGCTGCGCGGCAAGGGTAGATAGCAAGAATTTTGCCAATAAGCAGTTGTTAGTATTATTTGGCAGATAAATCTCTAAATGCTAACAAGAAAATCGAAGGATGCTATTTTTTAGGTCAAAATCTGCGGGGAATGTGAAAGAATTATGAGAAAAAAAGTGAATATCTTATGTTCAATGGCTACAAAGCCGAGCATGAAATCTGACTCATGCACCAGGTGAATACAGGTGCATAAAATAATACAGAGCCCTTTCATGCATAAATTAATGCCTAGTAATGCTTATTGCTCGATACGTAGTTGCCCAACAAAATTGCAAGGCTTGTGGCGGCTATCAAGTTGCTCAACGATTATTTTTTCCCATGCGGTTGTGCATGCGCCTGTCGAGCCGGGTAAACAGAAAATCAAGGTGCGATTGGCAAGGCCTGC
>CAZZEV010000117.1:0-8968 GCA_964653305.1 uncultured Cellvibrionaceae bacterium
AAAGTTACGTGGAATAATTTTTAGTTTGTAAGTTGAAGTCATGGGTCTGGTTGCGTAATAGGCAATTACTTAGGTAACCAGACGATATTTTTATATTCACATAAAAAAGAGAGACCACCAAAATGCTAGAAAGCGTACTTAAAATCGATTTAGAGAGCCAATACAAAGGCTTTAACATTTGTTTCTGGACAATGTTGGTTATTGCATCCGGGCTTGCATTGTTCGGTCAATCAGAACTAGCTATTGCGCTGGGCACTTTGGGCTTAGTGAGCGGTGCCATTGGCCAGCTTAAGTTGATTCTTATGAACCAACAAAGATTCCTAGCGAATCAGGAACAATTTCTTGCCAACCAAGAAACCTTTTTGTCTAACCAAAAAGTATTCCTTGATACGCTAGACGCTATTAAAGCAAAACCTTAATAGTCAGTTTGTTGGCAATTCCTTAGTAGTAAGGGCTGCCATGCAAGCAACTTAAAAAGCGCACTAAATTCGGTTTTAGTGCGCTTTTTAACTATTTGCGACAACACAAAAACAATTATCCAGTAGCACTCCAATAACTAGGATCTTTTCATGCAAATCGCCCAACTCATGCAAACCGGCAAACGTATTTCGGCTTATATTTTAAGCCTTGCATTAAGCTTAGGCCTCTCTGCCACAGCGTACAGCGCATCGTCCATTACACTTATTGCGAGTGGTTACACCGACAAAGGTGGCGAAGGCGTTTATGGGTTAACCTTTGATGCAGCAACCAATCAATTTGGTGAATTGCAATTACTCGCTAAAGCCACCAATCCCTCCTTCGGATTAAAAAATAAAAACCTCTGGTACTTTGTGGGTGAAGCCAACGAAGGCCAATTGCTTACATTCAACCAAAACAAAAACCGTGAATTAACCTTTCTACAAAAAGTTTCTGTGGCCGGTAGCTCACCTTGTTATATTTCTAAACGTAACGACGGTAAATTTCTGGCAGTCGCCAACTATAGCTCTGGCAACTTAGCAGTATTTGCGCTAGATAAAAAAGGCCTACCCCAAGGCGAGCCTCAATTAAAACAACACCAAGGCACCGGCCCTAATACTAAACGTCAAGAAGCCGCACACGCACATTGGGCAGGCTGGTCACAATTAGCGGATAAATCCACCGGTGTTTATGTAGTGGATTTAGGTATCGATAAAATAATGTGGTATCCACAAAACAAAAAAGGTGAGTTAGCCGAAGGCCAAGTTGCGTTTAACGCAGCCCCCGGCGATGGCCCTCGTCATTTAGCGATTCACCCGAAAAAACCTTGGGTATATGTGCTCAATGAATTAAGCAATACCTTGTCATTCACACAACAAGATAGCAAAGGCCACTTAACCGAAGTGCAAAAAGCATCGACTTTGCCTGCAGACTTTAAAGGTAAAAATACTGCCGCACATATTGTTATCAGCGCAAATGGCAAACACATTTACACCTCAAATCGCGGCGATGAAAACAGTATTTCTGTTTTTAATATCGCAGACGATGGCCGCCTAACCCTAGCGCAAACCATCAGCAGCCAAGGTAAAGTACCGCGTTTCTTTTTACTGTTAGAAGATGAGAAGAAAATGTTAGTCGCGAACCAAGAGTCAGATAATGTGGCGGTAATGAATGTGTTAGCAAATGGGCAGTTGGAATATACAGGTGTACAAACCAAAGTGCCTAAGCCTACGTTTTTAGCTATTCAGTAAGCAGAACAATTAACTAAACGGGCCTTTTGGCCCGTTTGTGTTATTAATGACAATTGAGTTTTTTGTAGAATTATACGGTTCACAAACAAAAAATACTCGGAGTAGAAAATGCATTACCTTATTTATGGCCTCTTACTCCTTGTCACTTTTTTCTTTCCGCTATGGATTAACGTGGTGTTGTTTGGGATAAATTATTTTGTACCTGACCCAGTTCCTTATATTGATGAAATTCTGCAAGCCGCAGTAATTCTTAAAAAAGCCACCACGAAACTTAAACAAGTGAAGCAAGTTAAGAAAGCGGATTAGCAAATAGCCCGTTGAGCAGCCATACCCAACATATTCAATTTATTTAATCTTATTTAGCAATCTGCTCGCGCAACTTATCTTCTTGTTCACGCAATTCTGGCGTAAATTCTTCGCCGAAATCTTCCATTTCAAACACGGGGCGAATGTCGATATCGGAATCTTCCAACATGGGATTGGGGCAGCGTTTTACCCACTCAATTGCCTCTTCCATGGATTTCACATTCCACATCCAAAAACCGGCAATTAATTCTTTGGTTTCGGAGAAGGGGCCATCGGTAACGATTCTATCTTTACCCGAAAAATGCACGCGCACGGCTTGTGAGCTCGGCTTCAAACCTTCGCCTGCGAGCATGACGCCCGCTTTTACTAATTCTTCGTTGTAGTTGCCCATTGCGGTTAATAATTCAGTACTGGGCATAATGCCCTCTTCTGAACTTTTTGTAGCTTTTACCATGACCATGACTTTCATTTGAGACTCTCCTGAATGCTGTAAAAATGAAATTGAATATGTGTTTAGATTCAACAGATAGTCGAAAGGTCAGCCAAAATTTCGACAGGGGCTTAAAAAATAACTGGGGCGACATTGCAAATAATACTTTTATCGCCCGTGTGGTTATGACGCTCCCAAACCATCCGGCATTTTCTTAATGGTATATATATCGTAACGGCTGGACTTGCCTTCTAACTGATAGGAGGGTGCTTTGTTCGCAATGAAAGGCGCTTTGCGCGGGCGTTTTACCACTACACGGTAATTCGCTTTGGCGAGAGCTTTTTCCAGTAGAGAATCAGCGTCTTCATCTTTGCCTACCACATGATGAAAGGCGGCCATTTCTTTTTTGACATCCGCTGACTTTTGGCGATCAGGAAACATGGGGTCGAGGTAAATCACATCTGGGCGATTCTCGTCCGCTATTTGAGCAAGGTAGTCCTGACTATCCACCGCCAACAATTCCATGCGCGCGATAATTTGCGCAAGCTCTGGGTCCTCATAGACAGAGAACTCACGGGCGCGAGCTAAACCATCTGCCAGCAAAGCATGCACAACTGGCGAACGCTCCAGCATTTGTAGATGGCAACCCAAAGTGGCGAGTACAAAAGCGTCTTTGCCTAAACCGGCGGTGGCATCTAATACCTTAGGATAAACACCCGCTTTAACGCCAACCGCCTTGGCAATCATTTGCCCTTTACCGCCACCAAATTTGCGTCGATGATCCACCGCCCCCTCCGCAAACTCTGCGCGAATTGGCCCGGGTGCCTTACGGCCAGTTTGCTGTAGGGATAGACCATGCTTATCGAACACCACCACAAACTCAGGTGATTCCAGTGCAGCGACCTCAATATCGGCTTTCAAAGGCCGCTGTAACCGCTCCGCCAAGGCTTGTGCCTGTGCCGTGAGCTCCGGCAGCTGGCAGATAACCCAGAGGTTATTCACTTGATTGGTGTCCATAATGTCTTCATTTAGATAAGCCCGAATAGGCGCGCGACTATATAGAAAATGGCTTAATTGGCCAATGGGGGCACTCACGACGAGTACTCATCTAAGACCCTACTAAGTGCGATTTAAGATAGAACCCGTCACAAAACCTAGGCATAATGCGGCAACTTTTAATGACTGTGATTATGTATGGCGCGCAAATCCCTAAAACGCTTCTTTCCATCGCCGGAGAAAATTAAAAATCACCCCGCGTTGCGTGCGTTTGAACACATGCTGCATGACCCTAACTTGTTCCACCTCAATCGCCATTCAGTATCCGTTGCCTTCTTTTGGGGGCTGCTAATTGCAATCCTCCCCGTGCCTGGGCAAATGCCTTTAGCAGCGTTAGCTGCACTCGTTTTTCGCTGTAACCTGCCCATAGCTGTGGCCCTAGCGTGGGTTAGCAACCCTATCACAACCCCTTTCATTCTGGTGCTGAGTTACCAACTAGGCGCGTTTATTCTGCAATATGACCCTTTAGGCACTGAGCCTAACCTATCCCTCGAATACCTCACCCACAGCGCCAGCTACCTCTGGACCGAACTCTGGGATGGAAACTTTGTCTCTAGCTGGCATTGGCTAACCAACAGCGTGGGGCATATATGGAAACCTTTAGCGGTTGGGCTGCTGGTATTTGCCCTCCTTTCCGGTGCGCTTGGTTATTTCGCGATGCAAGTTTGGTGGCGCTGGCATGTTGTTCACGCGTGGCAAAAGCGCAAGAAAAAACGTTTAGCACAACAAAATACACCCAAGCAATAATCAGACAATTTTCAAATTCCCCCCTTGTAATTTGCACTACAGCCTCCATCAATGACGTTCGAGACTTATCCTCAGTTCAGCATGTAAAAACCAACTCAAAAGGAGTCATCCCATGGCAACAGTTACACTGAAAGGCAACCCATTCAACACCAATAGCACACTTCCCGCTGTTGGCAGCAAAGCGCCAGCATTCAATTTGGTTAAAACTGACTTGTCAGAAGTGACCGGTGAGAGTTTGGCTGGCAAGCGCGTGGTATTGAACATTTTCCCAAGTGTTGATACACCAACTTGCGCACAATCAGTTCGCACCTTTAACGCACAAGCTAGCAGCATCGATAACACCGTTGTGGTATGTGCATCGCAAGACTTACCGTTTGCATTCGCGCGTTTCTGCGGCGCTGAAGGCTTGAACAACGTAATCCCTGCCTCTGCATTCCGTTCAGATTTCGCCGCTAACTATGGCGTGAAAATGGTAGATGGCCCCTTGGCTGGTTTGACTGCTCGCGCAGTAGTAGTTTTGGATACCGATGGCAAAGTTTTGCACACTGAATTAGTGAGCGAAATTGCTAACGAACCGAACTATGATGCAGCGCTGAAAGCGTTGGCGTAAGCCGAAGAGTTTTAAAAGCCTTGACGTAATCATCAGCTTTTAGACTCACCATAAAAAATACCGGAACCTGTTCCGGTATTTTTTTATTTCAAGAATAGCCTTACCTTTTACAGGGGCAATGAAAATCATATTCGCAGCAGAATAATTTCCCCTTAAGATTAATTACTAATAAATCTAATAAGCCTCTTTAAAACTATCCTCAGCTTTCCATGAAGTATTTTATCCTACTATACTGGTCACATAGATGCGGTTTATCGTAGAGCGTTGTTGCAAAGTAATTTAGCTTGTTGAGTGTTTCGCTCAACAATAGATAAATGCGGCTATGGAGAATTGTGAATGTCATCAACGGATGAAAACACCGCACCGTCAAATACTTCAAATTATTTTGAGACACTTCTCGACGCAGTGCCTACCGGCATAATTGTTACACACCAAAATGGCACTATTAGTTATTTAAATGCCGAAGCAGAACGCCTATTTGGTTACAATCGCAATGAATTAATAGATCAATCCATTGACGTTTTATTGCCTGAAAGATTTTCACAAGCTCACATCCATCACCGTCAAACATTTATTGATTCCCCTAGCACCCGCTATATGGGCGTTGGCAGGGATTTATTTGGGCGAAGAAAAAATGGCTCAGAGTTTCCACTCGAAATAGGTTTGCGTCCGCTTGAAAACAACGGGGAAAAATTTGTCGCGGCCACGATTGTTGACATAACAACTCGCAAACAATTAGAAGAGCGTTTTGAAAAGGTGATTGAGGCTTCGCCATACGGCCAGTTGTTAATTGATGAGCGTGGTGTAATACAGCTCATCAATCGCAGCTTACTTGAACTCTTTGGATACAAAAGTGAAGAGTTGCTTGGCCAAAACATGGATATACTTTTACCGGAAAGATATCGCGCAAATCATGCCGCAATGCGCAACACTTACATTCAAACACCCAGCTTACGCGCTATGGGAGCGGGCCGCGATTTAACTGGCCGCCATAAAAATGGAACTGAAATTCCCATAGAAATTGGCTTAAGCCCCGTGGAAACGGATAAAGGGCGCTTAACACTTGCCGTTGTAACAGATATCTCAGAGCGCAACCGCTTAGTGCTTAGCCTGCAACAAGCCAACGCACATCTTGAAGAATTTACCTATGTTGCTTCGCACGATTTAAAATCGCCATTAAGGGGAATTGCCGATCTGGTTGAATGGATTACCGAAGATCTGGGCACAACTATTTCACCATCCACATCCAACAATATTAATCGTGTAAAAATTCGCATCCATCGCATGGAAAGATTAATCGATGATTTGTTGATGTATGCGCGCGCGGGAAAACGCGAAAAGGAATCTACGCTGATAGACATTGCCGCGCTCTGTGGTGGCATCATTGAAATGCATCCAGTTCCAGAAAGCTTCAAAATAATACAATCCATTAACATCAAAGAAATACAAGCCGCCAAAACTCCGCTGGAAATTGTACTACGCAATCTTTTTAGCAATGCATTAAAACACCATGACGGCGTAAACCCCTGCATTGAAATTTCTGCAGAACCTAGCGGCAGCTATTGTTTATTTCAGCTAAAAGATAACGGCCCTGGTATTCCTGCTGCTGCTCACGATCGTGTATTTCGTCTATTTCAAACATTGAACAATTCTGAAAAAAGTAGCGGCATAGGTCTGGCATTAGCGAAACGGCTGACCGAGAGCCATGGAGGACAAATTGAATTAGTCGCAAACGAAGGTATGCGCGGATGTATTTTTCGCGTTTGGTGGCCACGATTTTCGAGGAAAGATATCGATGAATGAACAAAATCTAAATATTCTTCTTGTTGAGGATGACGACGTAGCGGCTGAATCCGTGGTGCGTAGTTTGCGAAAAAACGCCATTAACTTTCCAATAACTCTAGCTAAAGATGGCTTAGAAGCGCTTGAAATTTTGCGCAATCGACATCCAGATTTGCACATTGAAAAACCATTTTTAACGTTGTTAGATTTGAATATGCCGCGCATGAACGGATTTGAATTTTTGAAAGAAATCAGATCAGATAACGAGCTGAGAGAATGCATTATTTTTGTATTAACAACATCAGATGCCACTTCTGATATGGCGCGTGCCTATGAAGACAATATTGCTGGCTACATGGTCAAATCTGCCGTTGGCCCGCAATTTTCAAAATTGGCCCAGCTTCTCGACAATTATAGAGCTGCCGTGAAGCTACCTTAAAGACTCGGTAATAAATAATGAATATGCCGCTACAGGAACAAAATATATTCATCTTGCTTGTAGATGACGATGACGTAGATCGTGAAAAAATAACGAGGCTACTCAATAATATTGATATGCCAATTGATATCACCGAATGCACATCAGCAAAAGAGACTATCAACAAACTTTCTGATAACTTTTATGACTGTGCAATTATTGATTATCATCTTAAGGATGCTCTTGGCTCCGACCTAATTGACTGCATAAAACATCATAAACAATCACGCACACCCATCATTATGGTCAGTGGGAACTCTGATGAGCGTATAGTTGCCGATGTAATGCGCGACGGTATTTTTGACTACATCCCTAAACGTCATTTAGATTTAAAAACATTAAAAGAATGTATTGATGCGAGTTTATTATGGGCCAAAATTGAAAATGATGTATTAGAAAAACAAACACGTATTTCTCAATTAGCAGAAGGCTTACCGCAACTAGCTTGGACCTGTGACAGAGAGGGCCGCTGTGACTTTTTAAATAAACGCTGGTGTGAATACACCGGAATTCCGCTACAACAACAATTAGGTTTCGAATGGTTAAACCAAGTTCACCCCGATGATCGCGAATCGTTATTAAACACTTGGCTTACCACCACAAAAACAGAAAAAGAAATGACTGTGCTATTTCGCATTAAACGCCACGATGGAGAATTTCGCTGGTTTGATACGCGCGCAACACCTTACCGAGATAATCAAGGAAATATTATTCGTTGGCTTGGCAGCAACACAGATGTGCATGAATTTGAATTAATGCGGCAGGCACTTACCAGTAGTGAACAGCGCTTTCATGCGGCATTTGACTATGCGCCTTTGGGAATGATGCTAGTGAAATTGGATGGATTAATTTTACAATCAAACTCAGCCATGCAAAATCTTCTGGGATACCACAACGAGCAAATGGACGCATTAGCTAACCGTACCATTTCTTCACTCGCCCAATCAGCCGATGCGTTAAAAGAGCAAGCTTACTTATCTGAACTGAACACTACGCATAAACCTTTTCATCAATATGAAACTTCGTATCTAGCCAAGAATGGAAAAACCATTTTCTCGCTGGTCAGCGTTGCACTTTTCAATCAGCCCAACGCTGAGAGCTGTTATCTTTTTCAAGTTTACGATCTTTCCGAACGCAAAGAATATGAAAAGCAACTGATTCAACTTGCCCATTTTGATTCTTTAACAGGTCTTGGAAACCGCGCCAAGTTGTATAAAGACATTGAATTTCTTATTGAACGATCACACCGCAAGAGCGCCCCTTTTGCACTCTTATTTTGCGATCTGGATCACTTTAAAGATATTAATGACGCACTCGGACATGAGGCGGGAGACACCCTCCTAAAAATAGTGGCGAGACGCCTTCGACTCAGCAAGAGACGCGGCGACAGTGTTGCACGCCTAGGCGGCGATGAATTTGTTCTTTTACTGCAAGATATTGAAAAATATGAAGACGTGGTGGTGGTCGCCGAAAAACTCATTAAAAAAATTAGTAAACCAATAAAGCTCAACAATAATGTTGTCCACATTGGTATAAGTATTGGCATTGTACTTTATCCAACTGATGGAGAGGATTCAAAGACGCTATTACGCAATGCCGACAGTGCACTATATGATGTTAAAGCAAAGGGGCGTGGACACTACCAACTGTACCGTAAGGAATTGACTGAATATGTACACAATCGTTTACTCCTCGATGCAGATTTGCGCAAAGCTATAACCAACCACGAGTTTGAATTATATTTTCAACCGGTTATTGATTTAAATACACTGAAGATAACTTCAGCAGAAGCATTGATTCGCTGGAACCACCCAATTCGAGGCATGGTTTACCCTGGTGACTTTATACATTAT
>CAZZEV010000118.1:0-8910 GCA_964653305.1 uncultured Cellvibrionaceae bacterium
CACCCCGGCGAACCCCGTCACTATATTGCAAGGTATTAAAGCAGCAGCGCCAAGTGGTACCCAAATAACCTACGCACGCGGCGTGGATTTGGTGGAGGGCCGCGAAGACCCTCGCGCAGCACCGCTCATCGATGCGCAATATCTACGCCCCAGCGCACAATCAACTGAACAAGGTTTGAAAGGCGAATATTTCCGTGGCCAAGAGCTGGCGGGCACACCTGTGTTCACACGCGTGGATGCCCGCGTGGGTTTCCGTTGGGATAGAAGCTCTCCCGCTGACAACCTGATTGCACGCGGTGAGCTGGCTGCAAATGCAATGGAAAAAGATGAGTTCAGTGTGCGTTGGACGGGCGTGCTGTTACCGCCCGTATCTGGTCGCTATGAATTAAATGTGGGTGCAAATGATGGCTTCCGTCTATTTATTGATGGCAAAAAAGTATTGGATTCTTGGGCGCTAGCAGATCGCCTACAAAGCCAATCGGTTGCGATAGATTTAGAGGCCAATAAAAAATATGCGATTAAGTTCGAATATTTTGAAGGCATTCGCGATGCAGAAGTGCGTTTGTCGTGGCGTATGCCCGGTGCCAAACCAACCGCAGAAGAAGCTTTAGAAATAGCGCAGGCAGCAGATGTTATTGTGTTTGTTGGCGGCTTAACGGGCGATGTAGAAGGCGAAGAAATGAAAGTGATTTACCCCGGCTTTGCGGGTGGCGATCGCACCGATACTCGCCTCCCACAAATTCAGCAAGCAATGCTGGAAAAACTCCATGCCACAGGCAAGCCGATTGTATTGGTATTGACCGGTGGTTCTGCATTGGCTGTCGATTGGGCGCAACAAAATCTGCCCGCGATTTTGCTCTCGTGGTACCCCGGTCAGCGCGGTGGCGATGCTGTTGCCGATGTTTTATTTGGCAAAGAAAATCCCGCAGGTCGTTTGCCAGTGACTTTCTATAAAGCGAATGAAAAGTTACCAGCGTTTGACGATTACTCGATGAAAAATCGCACCTATCGCTATTTTACCGGCGAGCCTTTGTATCCGTTTGGTTATGGTTTGTCCTACACCCAATTTGCTTACTCTTCTCTTAAAGTAAGCGATAAAAAAATTAAAGCAAATGAAAGCATCGAAATTTTTATGAAAGTTAAAAACACAGGAAAAGTGGCGGGCGATGAGGTGGTGCAGTTGTACGTAGCGCCGCTCAATCCTAAGCATGAACGCGCGCTAAAAGAATTGCGTGGCCTAGAGCGTGTACATATTCCTGTAGGCGAAACGCGTGAAATTAAATTCAGTGTGAAACCGGATAAGGATTTCACGATTTATGATGCAGAGAAAAAGGCTTATGTGGTTGATAGCGGTAAATATCAATTGCAAGTGGGGGCATCCAGTGCTGATATTCGTTTGCGCCAAGAGGTGAGTGTTCAATAGTTACATTGAGTTTGCATTTCTCCCCCTGCAATAGGGGGGAGAAATGCATTTCACGAAAACATCTTTTCCCTAAATATAAAAAACACCGCACCTAGCAAACATAATCCTGCCCATAAATAATCAAGTTTCAGTGGTTCTTTCAAGTAGAAGAACGCGAAGGGCACAAATACGCTGATCGTAATCACTTCTTGCAGTATTTTTAGTTGCCCCACATTCATTACGGTATAGCCAATGCGATTGGCGGGTACTTGTAATAAATATTCAAAGAGCGCAATGCCCCAACTGATAAGTGCTGCAATCACCCAAGGTTTATTATTGAGCTCTTTTAAGTGTGCATACCACGCAAAGGTCATAAACACATTGCTGCAGGTTAATAAAAGAATGGTGATAATGGTTGGATGCATAATTAATTAACTCATGCGTCGTCTTTGCGAGTGTTTTCTTTTGCAGTGCTTTCGGCTAAATCCATTTTTTTACCCACAAAATACGAAGAGGCAATACTGCACAGCCAGCAGGCTATAAAAATAAATTGCGCGGCATTCAGTTGGCTTTGGTGGGCCGCAACACCCTGATACATTTCTTGATAGAGTTTGGTGAAAACGCTGAGAAAATTTGAGGCATCTACCACAATTAATCCTTCTTCAGCATCACGTAACATTTTGCTGTAAATCGGCATAATAGAATTGTAAAGCGTAGTCACTATATAACCGAGAGAACCAATTGCCGACACAATAAAAATGCTGGCTCGCCCATACTGTTTTAGCCACCATAAACCCGCACCCGGAAATATAATTGCTGAAAAAAGTGCAGCTTTGTTCGCTTTTTTAACGGCCATAATATTCTCAATTAAATCTATGCTGAATGAAACGCTTGCTCAATAAACAGTGTGACTAATTACTCTGGCACAATTTGTTCCAAGCGATAAAAACCTTGGCCATCCTCACCGAGGGTATCGGCAAGATAGGGCAGTGCTTCTTCCATTGCTTTCCACAAGGTCCATGGTGGGTTAATCACAAACAGGCCGCTGGAATTCATACCGTATTCGGGGCTATCGGGTGCAATACCTAATTCAAATAATTGAATATTTTTTATGCCACTTTTTACGAGGGCTTTTTGCATGTCATCAATGCGTTGGCGTAACACCACTGGATACCAAATCACAAAGGTGCCCGTAGAAAATCGTTTGTGCGCGCTGACAACCTGTTTAACAACTTCGTGATATTCATTTTTTAATTCATAAGATGGGTCGATAAAAATCAAGCCGCGCCTATCGGGTGGTGGTACCAGAGCTTGCATACCGGCAAGGCCATCATCGTCGATAATTTTGACTTGTTTGTCATTGCCTATGGCCTCGGTGAGTATGCGCCAATCGGTGCTGTGCAACTCATGCAAAAATAAGTTGTCTTTAGGTCTTAGCATGGCTTGCATAAACAGCGGCGAGCCGGGGTAGTAATGCAGTTGTTTATCGACATTAAAAGCTTTAATAAAAGCCACATATTCTTGGATTATGGGGGGTAAATCATCGCGCGCCCAGAGTTTGCCAATGCCATTATCAAATTCGCGATTCTTTATGGGTTGATTACCGCCAAATTTATAGGCGCCAGCGCCCGCGTGAGTATCAATTATCCGCAGGGGTTTTTCTTTTTGTGTCATGTAATTGAGCACATGCAGCAACAGGCTGTGCTTAAGTACATCGGCAAAATTGCCGGCGTGAAAGGCGTGTCTATAACTGAGCATCTTGGAATCCTAAAAATGAATGTGCGGATTATAGCGGAATTTAGCAACAAGCCTTTGAGTGTTTTGCAAGCTAAGGTAAAGTGCTGTGCGGCTTACTGCTATTGCCCATGTGGCTATTCGTACATTTTGAGCCGTGCCTTTCACATCTTAGGGATGTTGCGTTGAACTGTGTAATCACTCCATCTTTTCGGCATATCGTCTTGCCATTATTTGCCATGCTTCTGGCATTTATTGGCATGCCTGCACAATCTGCACCTGTACCACAAATTAAAATCGACGGCGGGCCAAGAGAGCTGCGCGATAACGTGCGTCAATATTTGACCATTGTGGAGGAGCCCTGTTCCGCCCCTCTGTGGCGTTTGAAATCCTTGTTGGTTGCCGCGAATGATGAGATTGAAAAAGCGGCGCAAGCATTGGGTTATTACCAGCTTAAGTTTACGACCGATCTTGCTCAATCCAATGAATGTTGGCAGTTGCGTATCGATTTGACACCGGGTGAGCAGGTCAAGGTTACTGAATTCAATCTGTTTTTGCGTGGCGATGGCGCAGATGATGAAAATTTCAAACCACTTATCACCGCGCCTAGTATTAAAGTGGGTGACAGCCTTCATCATGGTATTTATGAAAATCTAAAGACACAGATTTCGACCAAGGCAACGAGTGAAGGGTATTTTGATGGCCGCTTTGATGTTTCAAGGGTTGTTGTGAATGCGGCAACCAATACCGCCAATATCGAATTAATTTACAACACAGGTACTCGCTATAGAATTGGCGAAATCCGGATGACGCACAATATTTTGGATGAACAGTTTTTGCGTCGCTATCTCAATATAAAATCTGGCGATTATTACGATACGGATAAATTGTTAGAGTTAAAAAGTTACTACAACTCCAGCAATTATTTTTCGGTTGCCATGGCGTCGCCAGATTTGCAGCACCTACACGACAATACTGTGGATATAGATGTGCAATTAGAAGAGCGCAAGCGTCACGCCTATTCAATTGGTGTGGGGGCTAGCGCCAGTGAAGGTGGCGATGCCAGCCCGCGTGTGCTCTTAGGTTTTGAAGATCGCTATGTCAATGATTCTGGGCATAGTATTAAAGCCGATGCGAGTAAATCTGCACTGACCACGGATGTGCTTTTGAGTTACAACATTCCTTTATCTAAACCTTCCTACGAGTTTTTAAAAATCTATACCGGTCTTGAAAAAGAAGAAACCGATACCGCCTATAGCGATAAAAATACGGTGGGTGTGAGTTATACCTACTACCAAAAGAATCGCTGGCTACACACCTATGCCATTAATATTGAAAATGAAAATTCGCGTGTAGGCAGTAAAGCGTTAAGCTATAGCCATCTTATAATTCCCTCAGTCACTTTCTCGCGTATTAAAACCGATGGCAACCCTTACCCATTGATGGGTTGGAGTTTGTTGGCAAAATTATCTGGGTCGCCCAATACCTTGGGGTCAGATGTTAGTTACGAACAACTTTATGCGCGCGCAAAATATATTCACTCATTAACCTATGGCCGATTATTAGTGCGTGGCGAAATTGGTTTAACCGACGTCAATGGCGTGCAAGACTTGCCTAAATCGGTGCGCTATTTTGCGGGCGGCGGCAACAGCGTGCGTGGTTATGATTACGAATCACTTGGCCCAACAGAGCAGATAAAAGATGCCGATGGCAATCCACTAAAAGATCTAGATGGAAACAATTTGAGAGAAGTGGTTGGTGGTAGAAATTTATTGGTAGGCAGCATCGAATACGATTACCAATTTCGCCCAAGCTGGGCGGCAGCCGTTTTTTTTGACATGGGTAATGCTGCTAATGATTTTAATGTGGATTTAAAACGGGGAGCGGGTGTTGGCTTGCGTTGGATATCACCCATAGGGCCAGTGCGAATTGATGTGGCGCGCAGCTTAGATGATAAAAAAGCCTGGAATTTACATATCAGTATGGGGCCAGATTTATAATCATGAACCTCTTGGGTATGAAATCAGTTTGGCTAAAATTTAAAGAGCTTAGTCGACTCAAAAAAATTCTGCTCAGTTTCTTTTTGAGTTTCAGTATTTTTGTTGCCCTGTTAAGCAGTTTAATGATGACCCAGTTTGGCAGCCATTGGGTGGTGCGTACGTTTGCAAATATGGCGAATGTTCAGCTGGGCGCATTGCAAGGCAATTTAATTACTGGTCTAGATATTGCGAGTGTAGATTTTAAGCAGGAAGACTTATCGCTACACGCTGAAAGAGTATCCTTTCGCTGGCAGCCGCTTGGCCTGTTTTATACCGCTGTTGCCGTGCAATCGCTTTCTGCCGAAAATATAAAAATTCATTTGCCGCCTAGCAAAAACGAACCTGATCCAGAGAATTATCAGTGGCCAAGTTTGGCGCAACCTGTGCGCGTAAAATTAGAACGATTAAATTTGCGCAATATAGATCTTTATCAAGGCGACACTCTCATACCTATAACTGCCTTGCAGGGCAATTTAAGTTTAGGCACCTTCCATTTACGCACCAGTGATTTACACCTGACAAATCCGCAAGCCGATGTGAAGTTGAGTGGCTCAATGGGTTTACGCTATCCCTATGATTTAGATGTAGACGGTCAGTGGGCATTTAATAAAAGCGCTAAAGCGAGTGACAAGTACGCTGGTAAATTTAAACTCACGGGTGATATAAAAACGCTCAAGTTGCACAATCAACTTTCACAGCCTTTACAACTAACAACAAGAGCGATGATTTCACCCGCTTTGCGCCAGCCCAAAGTGCAAACTAAAGCTAATGTGAGCGTAGAGTGGGGCGAGCAGGCCTTATTGCCAGAGTGGGAAAATGCATTAAAACTCAACCCTGTTCCCGAAACAGTTGGCACTAAAAATAGTGCCAAAGGCGCGACAACAAAGGGCGCAATTACGCTATCCGGTTGGTTGAATAATTTTAAAATAAGTAGCCAAATTCAGCTCACTGCATTAAATAAAAATGTTGATTTAACGGGTAGTGCTCAAGGTCAGTATGATCCCCAAAAAAGATCTCTCCATTCGCAGCTTGAAACCCTAAGACTTTCCACCAAACCTTTAGGCGTTATAGATCACGGTCAAAATGAAATCCAATTAACGGGTGACTTAATTGGTGATTTTGACGGAATACATAAATGGCAGTGGAATCTAAAATTCAGTACAGCGAATTTCAACCTCAATCACTTTAAAGAGGATTGGCCGAGTGACCTAAAGCTTGCGCTGAATGCACAGGGATCCTTCGAGTCTCCATTATCAAGTAACGAAACCGGAAAATTAACACTTGCGTTTAGCGATATTGATGGAAGCGGTGAGTTGCGCGGTCTCTCTGTTTCGGCGCGTGGCGATCTTAATTACGATGGCACAAGTTGGAGTTCTTCGGATGCTAACCTTGCCATAGGTGCCAATCAACTAATGTTGAAGGGCAAGGCTGGGAACGATTTAGCTCTGGAATGGAAAATTAATGCGCCGCTTTTGGGGCAAATTGATCCGAGTGTCAGCGGCAGCATTATTTCCAGTGGGCTTATCTCCGGTGACAAAAAGAATCCACGTATTCACATTACAGCGGATATTGAGCGCTTACTGTGGCGAGATTACGCGGTAGAAAATTTATCCTTAAGTTTAAAGCCGCAAATCGCAACAGCGGATTATGATTTGTTGTTAGCTGCTACGCATGTGCAATGGCAGTCGCAAAGTCTTTCGCATTTAGATATCAAAGGAACGGGCACACTTGCGCAACATAAGATTGAAGGAAAAATGGATAGCCCCACACTTGGCTCGGCAAGTTTTACGCTCGATAGTATTTGGAAAGATGAAATCTGGCGCGGTCAGTGGCGTGAATTTGTATTTGGATTGAAAAAAGTTCCGCGCTGGACATTGGCATCTGCATCGCCCATGCAAATAGATTCTCGCGGCAACAAACTCAATATGGATTTTGGCCGATTGTGTTTAACCACGGCGCGATCGCGTTTTGTGCAAAAAGCCTCAGCATTGAATGCCAACAATTTGCCCCATAGTGATCTAAAAAATACCTTAGCCTCGTTCTTGGCTGGTGGTGAAAATAAAATGAGCGCCGTTGAGGTGCAAGACTATCCTGAAATTTGCTTGGAGAGTCGTTGGAATAATGTCCAAGGTTTTCAGCTGGACGGCGCGGTAAAAGCCATGCCAATAGATCAATTTCAAGCATGGTTTAAATCAGAAGTAATTTTAAAAGGCGTGTTGGATGGCAACATAAGTATGCATGCGCTACCTAGTAAAGCGCTGGTGCTAGATGCACAATTACAAGCGCGTGATGCACAATTTTTGTATCAGTTCCAAGGTGGCGATATAAAAATTTACCCACTGCGGAGCAGCAAGCTCAATGCAAATTTGAAGAACAATCAATTTAGTAGCGCGCTCTTATTAGATTGGGCGCAATACGGCACCATCAACGCTACTGGGAAATACAATCTTAAGGATAAAAAAATTCAAGGCAAGCTCGGTGCATCCTTAAATGATTTGGCGCCTTTGGAAAGCTTGCTGCCATTTTTAAATAAAGTGGTGGGCTCTGCCAGTGCAGATTTAAATTTTTCCGGTAGCGCTAGCAAGCCAGAAGTGGTTGGCAATATTAAAGTTATCAAGGGCGGTGCCAATTTGCCCAAACTTGGTTTGGTGCTGCGCGATTTTGATTTGCAAGTGAATAGCCAAAGCTCAGGCAATTTGCATTTGGATGGTCAGGTAACTTCTGGCGATGGCACGCTCATGGTGAAAGGCGATTTAGAAAATGTGGGTACGCCGCAATGGACATGGCAGAGTAATATCTATGGAGCCAATATTCGCTTTGTAGAACAGCCACAGCTTATAGCAACGCTTAGCCCTAATTTAAAATTATCGGCCAATGCCAACGCCATCAATTTAACCGGCAGTACAGAAATTCCTTGGGCGCGTGCGATAGTAAAAACCTTGCCTGCCTCGGCTACGCGAGTTAGTGTCGATGTCACTGTAATTGAAAATGAACGCATGGTTCAGAATGAGTTTATTGGTAAAAAATCTATTCCATTTTTTACCAATATTATTTTGTATTTTGGTGATGATGTTCGCTTTAAAGGTTTTGGCTTAGACACTCAGTTGCTCGGTAAAGTGAATGTATTAAAAGAAGAAAATCGCCAAACGTTTGTCACCGGTTTTGTTGCCGTAGGTAAAGGGAATTACAAAGCCTATGGGCAAGACTTGGTAATCGAGCGCGGCCGTTTAATTTTCCAAGGCCCTTACGATAATCCCGGGTTGGATATACGCGCACTTCGAGTCATGAATGATGGCTCTGCTGGATTAGAGATTGGTGGAACTTTGCAGCACCCTAAAAGCACGGTCTTTGCAATTCCTTCGCGCTCTGACAGCGAGGCAATGGCGATGCTCTTAACCGGCAAGCCGCTGTCGCAATCGTCCCAGGCAGATGCCTACTCGTTAATTGGTGCAATCGGCAGCTTAGGAATGGATCGCGGTCAGTCGATGACTTCTGATATTGCGAGCATGTTTCGTATCGATGAAATCGCCATTAAATCCGATAAAGGTTTTGAACAAAGTGAATTGTGGATGGGTAAATATGTGACCCCCAAATTATTTATTCGCTATATGGTTGGCTTATTCGATCAAGCCTTCGCGCTGGGCGTACGTTACGAAATTAATGACAAGCTGCGCCTTGAAGCAGAATCTGGAAAAACGCAGAGTGTGGATGTGATTTATAAAATTGAGCGGTGAT
>CAZZEV010000119.1:0-8816 GCA_964653305.1 uncultured Cellvibrionaceae bacterium
GTAATTCTTGTCAGTTAGTTTTGGTTGTTGTCTGTCATGTTGATGAAAATCCTGGTGGTGCCTATAACCCTCTGTTTATCTATGGTGGAGTAGGTTTAGGTAAGACTCACTTGATGCAAGCAGTGGGCAATGCGATAGTCGCTAAAAATCCTAACGCTAAAGTGGTCTATCTTCATTCCGAACGGTTTGTGGCGGATATGGTGAAAGCATTACAGTTAAATGCGATCAACGACTTTAAACGTTACTACCGTTCCATGGATGCACTCTTAATTGATGACATCCAATTCTTTGCTGGTAAAGAGCGCTCGCAAGAAGAATTCTTTCACACCTTCAACTCGCTATTAGAAGGTGGTCGTCAAATCATCCTCACCTGTGATCGTTTCCCAAAAGAAATTAATGGGCTAGAAGAACGGCTAAAATCCCGTTTTGGTTGGGGTTTGACGGTAGCAGTCGAACCGCCGGAACTGGAAACCCGTGTCGCCATTTTGATGAAGAAGGCCGAGCAGGTAAATATAGATCTTCCGCATGATGCTGCGTTCTTTATAGCGCAACGAATTCGCGCTAATGTACGTGACCTTGAAGGCGCGCTGAAACGCGTAATCGCGAGCGCGAATTTCACTGGCCGCGCGATTGATGTTGAGCTGGTACGCGAAGCACTAAAAGATCTATTGGCCTTACAGGATAAACAAGTTGGTATCGACAATATCCAAAAAGTTGTGTGCGAATATTACAAAATAAAAATGAACGATATGGTATCCAAACGCCGCAGTCGTTCAGTAGCTCGACCGCGCCAAGTGGCCATGGCTTTGGCGAAAGAATTAACCAACCACAGCTTGCCCGAAATCGGTGAAGCCTTTGGTGGCCGTGACCATACCACCGTATTGCACGCATGCCGAAAAATTAAAGAATTGCAGGAAGAAACGGCGGATATTCGCGAAGATATGAAAAACTTGCTGCGTTCACTCACAACTTGATTTATAAACACGTTGCTATTTTTTGCTGACTAACTTTGATCCCGGACGATAACAAAAGAGACCATCACATGAAATTTGTCGTATCCCGCGAGGCGCTACTTAAACCCTTACAATTGGTTGCAGGTGTGGTGGAACGTCGTCAGACGTTACCGGTTTTATCGAATGTGTTAATCGTGTTGAATGGCGATCAACTTTCACTAACAGGCACTGACCTTGAAGTGGAAATTATCGGCCGTGTGCATTTAGAGCAAGCTGGCGAGTCCGGTGAAATTACTGTCCCGGCCCGAAAATTGGTAGATATCTGCAGATCGCTACCAGATGGCTCAAAGATTGAGTTTTTACAGGAAGATAACCGCATAATTGTGAAGTCTGGCCGCAGCCGCTTTACACTTTCAACTTTGCCAGCATCTGACTTCCCGAATGTGGAAGATTCACCCGGTAATTTGCGTTTTAGCTGTGCTCAGCAAGAAATTAAACGTTTAATTGAACGCACTGCATTTGCTATGGCGCAGCAAGATGTTCGCTATTATCTCAACGGTATGTTATGGGAAGTTCGCCAAGATCAACTTCGAGTAGTTGCCACCGACGGTCACCGTATGGCCATGTGTACCCGTGCAATTGCGGTTGAAACGGTGGATGTTACTCAGGCTATTTTGCCGCGCAAAGGTGTGTTGGAATTGTCTCGTTTGTTAGATGACTCTACTGCTCAAGTTGAAGTGACTATGAGCGGTAATCACATTCGCGTGACTTCCGTAGATTACACATTCACCTCAAAATTGGTGGATGGTAAGTTCCCAGAATACGAGCGCGTCCTTCCACGCGGCGGTAACAAAACCATTATCGGTTCACGTATCGAATTGAAACAAGCTTTTGGCCGTACAGCAATTTTGTCCAACGAAAAATATCGGGGCGTACGTTTGTTATTGTCTGATGGTTTGCTAACTATTGTTGCTAATAACCCAGAGCAAGAAGAAGCCGAAGAACAAGTTGTTGTAGATTATGCGGGTGATAGTTTGGAAGTGGGCTTCAACGTAAGTTACTTGCAAGATGTAACTAACGTAATTCAAAACGAAAACATCAAAATCACTTTGTCTGATGCTAACTCCAGTGCGCTTTTAGAAGAGCCAGATAACAGCGATTCCCTGTATGTTGTTATGCCGATGCGCTTGTAATCAAGCGCATTATTTTGCCTAGCGTCAAATCCCTCGCCTTCGTATTGTTGGTCGTATGACCTTAAAGCGTCTTTTTATTCAGAATCTGCGCAATCTTAACTCGGTGGATATACAACCCTCCCACCGGGTTAATCTTATCTATGGCGAAAACGGTTCGGGTAAAACCAGCATTCTTGAGGCTATCAACGTCCTCGCTTTGGGTAGATCCTTCCGCAGCCACAAGCACAAACCACTTATTTTAAATGGGCAGAATGCTTTTACCGTGTTTGGTAAAGTACATGCGGATGATGCAGCCGAAGTTCCTATTGGAATTAACCGCCAACTGGATGGTACTGCCAGCTTTAAAGCCAATGGCACTCTGGTAAGTTCGGCAGCTGTACTAGCTTCTTATCTTCCGGTTCAGGTCATTAATTCAGATACCTTTCTATTATTAGAAGGCAGCCCCAAGGTAAGACGGCAGTTTATCGACTGGCTTGTGTTCCACGTGGAACACAAATTCTTCCAAGCTTGGAAAGATTGCCAGCGCTGTTTGAAACACCGCAACAGTTTGCTGCGGCATGATAGAATAGATCCCTTTGAATTATCTACCTGGGATCAAGAGCTGGTGCTGCTTACAGAGCAACTTCACCTCTATCGTGCGGATTGTTTTGAGATATTCAAAACGACGTTTTACGAGTTAGTACAAGAATTTATAAGTGTTGACGGTATTGCCATTGGGTATTATCGAGGGTGGGATAGAGAAAAATCCTATTCTGATGTGCTAGCAGCGAGTATAGATCGTGACCGTCAACAAGGTTACACCCATATGGGTAGCCATAGAGCAGACTTACGTATTACCGTAAACGGCCAAAATGCGGCAGAAATACTGAGCCGTGGCCAACAAAAACTACTGGTATGCGCTCTTAAGATCGCTCAAGGTTATGTGTTTTCACGCATCACTGGCCGTAAAACCGTGTATTTGATTGATGATTTGCCGGCAGAGCTGGACGAGAAACATCGCGAATTGCTGACTCGTTGGCTGGATGCTATGTCTACTCAAGTCTTCATCACTGGGGTAGAGCAGGCAAGTTTACTGTCATCTTGGCAGAATAAGCCTGAAACAGAGATAAAAATGTTCCACGTGGAACAAGGTTGCGTGACAGAACATCTTTATACGGCTTGAGTGATTCGGCCGTTACAAGACGTCTGTGTCAATAGACCAACGTATTTAAAGAAGTATTCGCCTTTTCTCTAATCCTAGCTGGAAAGATGGGTGCACCGAATAAAAAGTGGAGATTAGCTATGTCAGAAGAGAACACTTACGACTCGTCCAGTATTCAAGTCTTAAAAGGCTTGGATGCAGTACGTAAGCGCCCAGGGATGTACATTGGTGACACCGATGATGGATCGGGCCTACACCATATGGTGTTTGAAGTGGTAGATAACTCTATCGATGAAGCCCTAGCGGGACACTGTTCTGAAATCAAAGTGGTCATTCACCCTGATGAAACCGTCTCTGTAGCTGACAATGGTCGTGGTATCCCAACAGATATGCACGAAGAAGGAGTCTCAGCCGCTGAAGTAATTATGACAATCCTCCACGCCGGTGGTAAGTTTGACGATAACACCTATAAAATTTCCGGTGGTTTACACGGCGTAGGGGTGTCGGTTGTGAACGCACTGTCTGAGTTTTTGAAGCTGACGATTCGTCGTGCTGGCAAGATCCACGAGCAAGTTTACCGTCACGGTGTGCCCGATGAACCACTCAAGATCGTGGGTGATTCAGCAACTACGGGTACCGAAATTCACTTTAAACCATCGGCGGAAACCTTTACCAACATCGAATTCCACTTTGAGTTACTGGCTAAACGCTTACGTGAGCTGTCATTCCTGAATTCTGGTGTGCGTATTGTCTTGAAAGATGAGCGCAGCGGCAAAGAAGAAATCTACCAATACGAAGGCGGCTTACGTGCATTCGTAGACCACCTCAATAAGAACAAAACGCCCATCAACAAGATGGTGCACTTTGTTTCACTGACTCGCCCCGACGGTATAGGTGTGGAAGTCGCTTTACAGTGGAATGATTCCTACCAGGAAAACCTACTCTGCTACACCAACAATATTCCCCAGCGCGACGGTGGTACCCACTTAGCCGGTTTCCGCGCTGCGTTGACCCGTGGTTTGAACAACTACATTGACAAAGAAGGCTTGGGTAAGGCCGCCAAAGTTGCCACAACCGGTGATGATGCACGTGAAGGTCTAACAGCGATCGTTTCGGTAAAAGTCCCTGATCCAAAATTCTCGTCACAAACCAAAGATAAGCTGGTTTCTTCTGAGGTGAAAGCCGCTGTAGAACAAGAGATGGGTGAACATTTTGGTACCTATTTGTTAGAAAACCCAGGTGAAGCTAAGGCGATTGTGGGTAAGATGATTGACGCTGCCCGCGCCCGTGAAGCTGCTCGTAAAGCGCGTGAAATGACTCGCCGTAAAGGTGCATTGGATATCGCAGGATTGCCCGGTAAGTTGGCGGATTGCCAAGAGAAAGACCCCGCATTATCTGAAGTGTACCTAGTGGAAGGGGACTCGGCGGGTGGTTCAGCTAAACAAGGCCGTGCCCGTAAGACTCAAGCAATTCTGCCGCTCAAAGGTAAAATCCTGAACGTAGAAAAAGCGCGTTTTGATAAGATGTTATCTAGCGCTGAAGTAGGTACTTTGATTACCGCGCTTGGCTGCGGTATAGGTAAAGACGATTACAATCCGGATAAGCTGCGCTACCACAGTATTATTATCATGACGGACGCCGACGTGGATGGATCGCACATCCGCACGCTGTTGTTGACCTTCTTCTTCCGTCAAATGCGCGAACTGGTTGAACGCGGCCATATTTACATCGCCCAACCACCGCTGTACAAAATCAGCAAAGGCAAGCAAGAGCAGTACTTGAAAGACGAAGCGGCTATGACTGAGTTCTTGACGCAAGCGGCGTTAGAGGGTGCGAGCCTTCATGTTAATGCCAATGCACCTGGTATTGCCGGTGAAGCGCTGGAAAAATTGGTGCAACAATACCGTAAGGTCATGGCAACAATTGAACGTCTATCGCGTTTGTACCCAGCCATTGTGTTGGAAAAGTTGATTTACATGCCAGCTTTACGTGCTGAGCACTTGGCGGATCAAGGCCATATTCAGCAGTGGTGTGACCAAATGCTTGCCCGCTTTGCGCTAGACGCGCGCGCAGGAAGTCAAAAATACAACATTGTTGTGCGTGAAGACAGTGAGCGCCATTTGTTCTTGCCAGTAGTTGAAATTATTGCCCACGGTATTTCCAACTACTTCCCCTTTAACCAGGATTTCTTCGGTTCAGGAGAATATGCTTCTATCGTTGCGCTAGGCCAAAATCTTGAAAGTTTGATTGAGGAAGGTGCCTATATTCAACGCGGCGAACGTAAGCAACCACTAACTAGCTTCGCTGAAGGCTTGGAATGGTTGATGAAGGAATCGCGTAAGGGTTACAACATCCAACGCTATAAAGGTCTGGGTGAGATGAACCCCGAGCAATTGTGGGATACCACCATGAACCCTGAAACCCGCCGTATGTTGCGCGTGACCATTCAGGATGCGATTGCTGCGGATCAGATCTTTACCACTCTAATGGGTGATCAAGTGGAACCGCGTAGGGAATTTATTGAGACTAATGCCCTCGCAGTAGCAAACTTGGACGTCTAATTTTTTAATAAAAGCTATTAAAAAATTTAGCTTAATAAAAAGGCCAAGAGAAATTATTGCTCTTGGCCTTTTGTACTTATGAGGCTTTATCAATATTGTAGTAACCGGTTACATTATTGAAGATTAACAATTCTTTAGGGAGCCATATCCCTAAACCCATTGAGTTATAGTCAATTTAACTATATTTTAAAAATAATAATTTCAATAATCAATCGGCGGTAGCCTTATGCGTTTTCCTGTCTCTTCAATGATACTTGTTTTGATGGCCAGCAGTTTAGTGGCTTGTAAAACGATTAATTCCCCAAGTAGTCACCTTAAGGAAGTAGCGGCTTGTGCAGAGCTTAAATTAGCGGATATCTCACAATTACCGGTAATCGCCGAGCTACCCAACCCTTTTCAAAAAGCGAATGGCGATGTGATTCGTGCTAAGAAAGACTGGGCTTGTCGTCGCGCTGAAATAGGCGCACAGGCGCAGGCTTATCAGTTGGGCAATAAGCCTTCCGCGGCAGAAAAAGTGAAGGCTGAGTTACAGGGCGAGAATTTGCTGGTGACGGTTGTGGATAAGGGTAAAACCCTGACTTTCACCGCAAAAATTACCCTTCCCAAAACGGGTAAAGCGCCTTATCCCGCCATTATTGGTATGGGTGGTTCCTGGATTAATAATGAGGCGCTGGCCAAGCAGGGCATAGCGCTTATCCAGTTTCCAAACAACGAAATTGCTGAGCAGCTCAACGGTGGCTCGCGCGGTAAAGGCAAGTTTTATGAGCTTTATGGTAGCGACCATTCTGCCGGAGCTTTGATGGCGTGGGCGTGGGGTGTGAGTCGCCTGATTGATGCCTTGGAGCTTGCTCCCAATAGCCCGATTAATGCCAGCCGCTTGGGGATCACTGGTTGTTCTCGTAATGGTAAAGGCGCACTGGTGGCGGGTGCGTTTGACGAGCGCATCAAACTGACGATTCCGCAGGAATCTGGCTCTGGTGGCTCGGCGAGTTGGCGAGTGTCGGACGATCAAAAATTCGCAGGTCAAAACGTCCAGACTTTGTCGCAAATCGTGACTGAAAATGTCTGGTTTGCGGATAAGTTTAAGGGCTTTGACCAATCCGCAAATCGCCTGCCCTACGATCAGCACAGCCTAATGGGAATGGTGGCACCGCGCGGCTTGCTGGTGATTGAAAATACCTCTATGGAGTGGCTGGGCAATCGTAGTGCTTACACCGCCGCATTAGCCGCCCGCGAGATTTGGCGCGCCCAGGGCATTGAATCGAATTTTGGTTTTTCGCAATTAGGTGGCCACAACCATTGTCAGTTACCGGAAACGCAGGCACCGGAAGTTGCCTCTTTTATTCAAAAATTCTTATTGGATGACGTCGCTGCAAATACAGCGCTGTTCAAAAGCGATACCGAGTTTCAGGTTAATAAAGATAAGTGGGTTAATTGGAAAACACCGCAATTGAAGTAGTGGTATGCGGCAAGGGTGCTTAGGTGATAAAGGTAAAGATCTGATATAGCAAATGGCTGTTAAAAATTACAATTATCATCAAGTACTTTTTAAGGCCTAAGCTATAATTAAAACGTGTTTTAAACACAAAGTTTTTATCAACAGCAGATGGATTCCCGAGATGAGTGAGAAGAAAGTAGTTAAGGTGTTGCTCAGCCAACTAGAGGAAGCACTAGAAGAGCGTCAGAGCAATGATCGCCGCAAACAAACGCTAGAAGATATTGAAAATGATCGCCGTAAAAATGATAGGCGTGATGCTAAAGCAGAAGCGTGAGTTATGAAAAAGGGGCTTCGGCCCCTTTTTTGTTGTCTAAAGAAGAGGTAGAGCTGTGCCATTAATCGGCGACTTCAACACAAACGAAGAATGCACGCCGCTCACCCCTTCAATACGCGTTAACTTCTGCAGCAAAAATTGCTGATAGCCATCCATATCTTTCACGATCACCTTTAGGAGGTAATCGGCCGATTGGCCGGTGATTAAATGGCATTCCAGCACTTCAGGATAAGAGCCCACGGTTTTCTCAAACAGATCGAAACGCTCGGGCGTGTGCTTATCCATGCTGATTTGGATAAACGCCATCAAGGTCAGCCCCAATTTGCGCGCATTCAAGAGCGCGACGTAGCCGTCAATTAAACCTGCTTCTTCCAATTGACGCACGCGGCGCAGGCACGGCGAGGGCGAGAGGCTGATGGCGTCCGCCAACTCCTGATTGGTGATTCGGCCATTCATCTGCAGCTGTTCGAGGATCAAACGGTCGTAGCGATCGAGTTCCATGGGTGTACCTTTGGGGTGTCCCGTCAATCCGGTATAGATATATGAGACGCGCCGTAAACCCATCTCTACGCGCTCCCGGCGCTTTGAGAAACTTCCCACATCCATGTGGGTCTTCCGTGGGGGCTTGTCATCAACATCCCTGTTGCTGACGGTCTCACATATCTAAACCGAATTAACTCGGATTGTGAATTTATATATCAATAAATATGAGTATATTGGCATAAAATTGCTTAAAGGTCTCTATGGAGACAATCTTAGCAATCATCTGCCTGTGGCTTCTACCTATACTGTGTTCAACCTGATAGCAGTTCCTTTGTCTTTATTTAAAGTTAAGGGTCGGAGTTAAGGCCAAAAGCCAGTACTTGGGTGGAGGGGCAAAAGTTAACAAGACTTTAAAAGCGCTTCCGTCAGTCATCGCCAACCCGCAATGACTTGCAAGTATTCTCCTCAGGTGAAGCCACTCGCTACTTATATATGCCATACGGAGTTCGCCATGATTGCCAATCCATCCACCAAGTACCAACGCTTTGTCGGCGTCAGTTTGCCCGACCGCCAATGGCCCAATAATTTTATTGTGAAGCCACCAATTTGGATGAGCACAGATTTACGCGATGGCAATCAGGCGCTTATTGACCCTATGTCGGTACAAACCAAGCTGCGCATGTTTAAAGAATTGGTCGCGATTGGTTTTAAAG
>CAZZEV010000120.1:0-8728 GCA_964653305.1 uncultured Cellvibrionaceae bacterium
ATCATAAAATTGCTGGCGACTCACTAGATATTAATTCTGAAGAAAAACCGGATGATGCCTAATTCCACCACTCACTAATGGCAGCTATTCCTTGGGCACCATTTTCCAATGCAACTGCAAGATCAGCGTCTGTCATTCCACCTAAAGCGTAAACAGGGATAGTAGACCGCTCCACTAAAGAACTAAATCTATCCCATCCGATTCCCACTTGACCAGGATGAGAATTTGTCGCGTGAACCGGAGAAAGACAAATGTAATCCACGCCTATTGTTTGCGCATGAAGAATTTCGTTTTGAGTGTGACACGAAGCACCCAATAAGATGGAGTTGCTCACTGGGCGGTCATGGCAGCTGGACAACTGCACTGAATTTAAATGAAGCCCGACTACTGAAGACACCAAATATTCTGAAAACAATTGCGGCGATGTATTGAGCGTTAATTTCGCGGAATAGCGAGAGCAGAGTTCCGCTACAGGCGCCACCACCTCGCTCATCATTTCCGGATTTTTTAGTCGTAACTGAACCATACGAATATTCTTCTGAAGCGCCAATTCAGTGCGAGCTAAAAAATCTCGTCGATTGATAAAATCGCCTGTAATTAGGAGGCGCTGAGGAAGATTAATTGCAGTGACAATCGGCAGGTTTGCAGCGGGAAATTCATATTCATGTAAACACGAAGGCGCTACCCACATGATAGGCTGGCCCTCATTTCCTCGGGGTTCGCCGTAAAAATGCGTAACCCTATGAACATCCAATAAAACTACTTTGTCGCCATAATCATGTCGAATTTTTATGAGTGGCTCGGTAGCCGTAACATCTATCGCAAGCTCTTCTTTGAGCTCCCGTTTAAGCGCATCAAATAATGTTTCGTCTGGTTCAACCTTACCGCCGGGAAATTCCCATAAACCGCCCAGATGGGTCTTATCAGGGCGTTTAGCAATTAAAATTGCGCCTTGTTCTTCAGCTCTACCTTCATGCCGCCCTACAATGACGCCGACAGCAACATGAACTACGCGGGACACCAGAAATTCCTTAAGACCTGTAATCCGCATTAATGCGGACATATTCATAAGAAAGATCGGTTGTCCAAATGGTTTCCGCAAAAGTGCCACGGTTCAAGTTGATATTGATAGCGATATCAGAACCGCTCATCACATTTTGGCCTTGCTCTTCAGTGTAGGTTGCCGCACGACCGCCTTTCTCTACGATAAGAACATCATTCAAGTGGACTACTACTTTGCTAGCATCAAGACTTTCTATACCTGCATAACCAATGGCAGCAACAATTCGCCCCCAATTTGGATCTGATGCAAACAGGGCAGTTTTGATTAAAGGTGAATGAGCTACAGCATAACCTACATCCAAACATTCATCGCGCGTTGCACCGCCGCTAACAGCCACAGTTACAAACTTAGTAGCACCTTCTCCATCGCTCACAATACTTTTTGCGAGATGCACATGCGCAGCCAAAATTGTTGCACGTAGCTTTTCGTACAAATCTCCACTCGCATCAGTAATTTCGGGCAAATCTACTTGGCCAGAGGCAATTAAAATGCAAGAGTCGTTTGTGGATGTATCGCCATCAATCGTAATGCGATTAAAAGATTTATCTGCAGCTTCGCGCGCAAGATTTTGCAACAAGGCTTGAGAAATTTTTGCATCAGTTGCAATGTAACCCAACATGGTGGCCATATTGGGTTTAATCATACCGGCTCCTTTTGCGATACCGTTTACCGTAATCGTTTTTCCTTGGTAAACAAACTGCTGGCTAAAACCTTTAGCGCGCGTATCTGTTGTCATAATGCCTGCGCCAGCATCGTCCCAGCCATTCTCATTGGCTTTTTCCAACGCCTCTGGAATAGCAGCGATTATTTTTGCAACCGGTAAAGGTTCACCAATCACGCCCGTTGAGAATGGTAATACTTGCTCAAGCTTAACGCCTTTCAATTGCGCGATTGCTGCACAAGTGGCTTTTGCATCCAATAAACCTTGCTCTCCGGTACATGCATTGGCATTCCCAGAGTTAATCACTAAAAAACGAATGGGGGCTTTTGCCAGATGCTCGCGGCAAACGGTAACTGGTGCAGCGCAAAATGCATTTTTGGTAAATACACCGGCAACATTACTACCTTCGGCTAATTCAAATAAGACCACGTCGCGGCGATTAACTTTTTTGATGCCAGCACACACTGCAGTTAGTTTGACACCCTTAACAGGATGCATAATCGGAAAGGGATATTCGCCTACTGCCATGATTGTTTCTCACAAATTAAATAAATAAAAGGAAATTTCCAGGCCAATAAAAAAGAGATGACGAACATCTCTTTTTTCACTTGCAACAGTACGATTTGATGATTACTCCAACGCACCGTGACAACTTTTAAATTTCTTACCTGATCCACATGGGCATGGATCATTACGACCAACTTTTCGGCCCTCGCGAATAATCGGCGCTTGAGTCAATTTAGGCTGCGGCATAGCCTCGGTCAGTGAAGACGCTTGTTCATGCTGTAATTGCATTTTTTGGCGAGCTAGATCTTCACGACGTTGCTGCTCCATAGCTTCCATTTGCTCACGCGTAATCGGCTCAACACGCGCCATCAAATGCACAGTTTCGCGCTTAACGTTATTCAACATACTTTGAAAAAGCTCAAAGGATTCACGCTTATATTCCTGCTTGGGATTGCGCTGTGCATATGAGCGCAAGTTAATACCTTGACGCAAGTGATCCATGCTCGAGAGCTGTTCTTTCCAGCAATTATCCAGCACTTGCAACATTACTTGTTTTTCAATCTCTAACAAAATATCGCCAACACGCTCACATTTTGCATCATACGCAGACTGGATTTCAGCCAGCACTTTTTGACGCAAGTTTTCTTCGTGTAAACGATTGTCTTCTTCCAACCATTTCGATATCGGTAATTGCAAGCCGAAATCCATTTCAATTTGCTTTTCTAAGCCTGCGATATCCCATTGATCTTCAATCGACTGGAGCGGAATATGGTTTAGTAACATATCGTTAACAACATCCGCACGGATCGCCGAGATTGTGTCGCGAATATTGTCTGCTTCAAGCAACTCATTGCGTTGCTGATAAATTATTTGTCGTTGATCATTTGCAACATCGTCAAACTCTAATAATTGCTTACGAATATCAAAGTTACGACCTTCAACTTTGCGCTGTGCTTTTTCAATGGCGTTGTTTACCATGCGATGTTCAATGGCTTCGCCTTTTTCCATACCCAAAGCCTGCATAAAACCACGCACACGCTCTGAAGCAAAAATACGCATCAGGTTATCTTCTAGCGATAAATAGAATCGGGTTAAACCAGGGTCGCCTTGACGGCCAGCACGGCCACGCAATTGATTGTCAATACGACGCGATTCGTGGCGCTCAGTACCGATAATATGCAAACCTCCTGCAGCCAATACAATTTCATTCCGCTTTTTCCATTCCGCTTTGATTGCTGCGATTTGATCGGCAGTGGGATTACTTAACTCTTCAACCTCTGACTCCCAACGACCACCCAATACAATATCCGTACCACGGCCAGCCATGTTGGTCGCAATAGTTACTGTACCTGGACGACCGGCTTGCGCAATAATTTCCGCCTCTTGAGCATGGAATTTCGCATTGAGAACGCGATGTTTAATACCCGCGGTATTTAAACGACGCGACATTTCTTCCGAGGTTTCAATAGATGCAGTACCTACCAAAATAGGCGCATTTTTTTCTTGATACGACTTAATATCGTTAACAATAGATTGATATTTTTCTTCAACAGTTAAAAAAACCAAGTCATTTAAATCAATACGCTGTTTTGGTTTATTGGTTGGAATAACTACTACATCCAAACCATAGATTTCACGGAATTCGAACGCTTCCGTATCCGCAGTACCGGTCATACCAGAAAGCACCGGATACAAGCGGAAATAATTTTGGAAAGTAGTAGACGCTAAAGTTTGGCTCTCGCTCTGAATTTCCACACCTTCTTTAGCTTCAATAGCTTGATGCAAGCCTTCACTTAAACGACGACCTTGCATGGTACGGCCAGTGTGCTCATCGATAAGCACCACTTGGTTCTCTTGCACAATATATTCAATATCGCGGTGAAAAAGAGCGCGCGCTTTTAATGCAGAGCCAACATGATGCAACAAGGTTAAATTGTTGGCGGCATAAAGATTTTCATCCTGCTTCAACATGCCAGCCTTAATCAGCAATTCTTCAACATGTTGATGGCCTTGTTCAGTAAGTTCCACTTGACGGCTTTTTTCATCCACCGAAAAGTCGCCCGGATCGGTAACCACTTTACGATCGCCATCTTCACCGTTATCAGTTTGCTGTTTTAATTTACTTACCAACACATGCATACGCTTGTACATTTCTGAACTGTTTTCAGCGTGGCCAGAAATAATTAAGGGGGTGCGCGCTTCATCAATTAAGATCGAATCCACTTCATCGATAACAGCAAAGTTTAATGGGCGCTGAACTTTATCGGCGCGGTTGAGCGCCATGTTATCGCGCAAATAATCGAAGCCATATTCATTGTTAGTACCGTAAGTAATATCGGAATTGTACGCCTGACGTTTTACATCCGATGGTTGCATCGACAAAATTACGCCAACACTCATCCCCAAGAATTCATAAACAGGGCGCATCCAATTCGCATCGCGGCTGGCAAGATAATCGTTCACAGTTACAATATGTACGCCCTTACCTGCCAAGGCATGTAGATAACTTGGCAAGGTCGATACCAAGGTTTTACCTTCACCAGTACGCATCTCAGCAATACGACCTTCGTGCAAACTCATGCCACCAATTAATTGCACATCGAAGTGACGCATATTCATCACACGACGGCTCGCCTCACGCACTACCGCAAAGGCTTCCGGCAATAAATTATCGAGGGTTTCACCTTTTTGATAACGATCACGAAACTCTTGTGTTTTTGCTTTCAGCTGCTCATCACTCAAGGCTTGCATTGCAGGCTCTAGCGCATTAATCCGAACAACATTTTTACCCATGCGCTTAAGCTCGCGCTCATTCTTTGAACCAAACAATGACTTCAACAACTTGTTTAACATTTTTTTTACCATCAATTACAAAACGAAAGAGAGTAGCGCCAAGTAATGCTCAGCACGATTACTCGACAGAAATGGGAGAGGCGTAAAGCCTAGGGATAAAATTAACGACTAGCGGTATGAAGGTAGGTTGCGGGATCTACCACGCGACCATTCTTATAGACTTCAAAGTGAACGTGGGGCGCAGTAGAGCGACCGGTTGAACCAACGAGCGCGATGATTTGGCCTTTCTTAACCACATCACCCGTTTTTACCAAATTGATTTTGTTGTGTGCGTAACGAGTCTCGAAACCCGTACCGTGACTAACCTCAATCAGATTCCCATAATCATTGGTTAAGGACGATGAGGTAACTACACCCGCTGCGACCGCAGTAATAGCGGTGCCCGCAGGGGCAGTAAAATCCATACCCGAATGAAATTCTTGCTTGCCATTAAAGGGATCTGTGCGATAACCAAAAGTCGATGACATATAGCCATTTTCTATCGGAAAAGTATCGAATAAGGCTTCTACATCAAAGCTACGAGAGATAAGAATAGAATCGAGGGCTTTAAATTGCTGCTCACGATTTTGAACATGTTGCGATAGCTGATCAACTGCCAGCAAAAAGTTTGCAGAAGCTGTGCTGCTAATATTAAGGTTGTTTAACGGACCACCAATGCCCGGAGGCTGGCTAAAATCAAATTCGCCTTTGTCTAATTTCGCGACCTTTGTTAGTCGCTCGCCTACTGCATCCAAACGCACTAAACGCGCCTGTAATTCAGCCACTTTGGCAGTAAGTGCAGCGACTTGTCCTTCATTCTGTTTGTGGGACTTTTCAAGCTTATCTTTTTGTTCTGCTTGGCTTGTGCCCCAGCTTAAGGCACCCGCATTAAATGCATCTTTTTTGTCGAAGTTTACCAGCCAGTTGTAACCCCAGGCTCCTACAACCGTTGGAATCCCCAATAAACAGACGGACAGCAACGCACGCGTCCAACCACCAAGGGTTAGGCTACGGGTTTGGCCATGATCTGAATTGACGATGATAATTTTCATTTAACGATGATCTTTCACAAAGAGCCTAGCTCTACTGTATTGGCAAACTGAGCAAGCGCTTATCGCAATGGCTTGCTAGCCGAAAATATCACTTAAAAATCAGCACGTTATAATAGCTGTATGATTTTTTAAGTATAAACAAATCGAAAGCCGCGCACTCTTTTAGTACGCGGGGGCGAAATATCTCATAGTAGGGAGGTAATTTCCAACAAAAGTTGACTCGTTCTTCTCAATGAGAACAAGTCAATTTTGGATACTAGGCGGCAGAGGAGGCCTGAGAATAGGCGATAGGAACATCAGAAGCTTCCTCAAAAGTCACATATTCCCATGCGTCTTTTTGCTCCATCAACAAACGCAACGCGCGATTGTTTAAGGAGTGACCTGATTTATGTGCACGGTATTCGCACAACAAACTGTTGCCTAACAGATATAAATCGCCAATCGCATCCAGCACTTTATGCTTCACAAATTCATCTTCGTAACGCAAGCCATCTTCATTCAAGATACGGTACTCATCCACCACAATAGCGTTATCCATACTGCCACCTTGCGCCAAGCCTTTTGAACGCAGGTATTCGATTTCATGCATAAAGCCAAAAGTACGGGCGCGGCTGATCTCTTTGACGAAAGAGCCACTGGAAAAATCCACCGTTGTCTCAAGATTGCGACCTTGGAATACAGGCAAATCGAACGCGATGGAGAAATTAACCTTAAAGCCATCAAAGGGAAGGAAGGTCGCGACTTTATCGCCATCTTTAAGAGTCACTTCTTTGAGAACACGCACGAATTTTTTGTAGGCTGGCTGCTCTTGAATTCCCGCAGACTGTAACAGAAACACAAAGGGCCCAGCACTACCATCCATAATAGGAACTTCAGGTGCATCAAGCTCTACCAACGCATTATCAATACCCAAACCAGCCATAGCAGAAAGTATGTGCTCTACGGTAGAGACACGCACATCGCCCGCAATAAGGCAGGTGGACAAGGTAGTTTCCCCCACATTATGAGCGGTTGCTCTGATTTCGACAGGGGGATTCAAATCGACACGACGAAAAATAATGCCGGCATCAATATCGGCAGGATGGAGAGTCAAATAGATTTTTTGACCGGTATGAAGGCCAACACCGGTTGCACGAATGGTGTTTTTGAGTGTTCGTTGTTTAATCATAGTAGTTTGATCATGGAAGCAGGCCCTTAAAAATAAAGCGTGTTCAAAATACCCAAGCAGCGGGAAGCGCAGACTTCAGGGAATACTACCTGAGTATTCTGAACAAACCCTGACGGCCTAGCCCAGCCATCAGAATTTTGTGGGGCCATAGTACCATATGAGCAACGACAGACCAGTTAAGCGACGCAATCGTGCCCATAGCTAATACTTAAAACTTAAAACTTAAAACTTAAAAGCTGAAACCTAAAAAATTAAAGCTTAAAACTAATCCGCTTGGCGACGCAAAAATGCTGGAATATCAAGATACTCCAAATCTTTATCGGCCAAAGGCGCTGCTGCCACTGCATGCGAAGACGCGTTTGCACGCAAATGCGCTGGGCGATCCAAAGCGCTGTAGTCGATTTGACCTGAGCTGCGGCGAGTATTATCTATTACCACTTTGGTTGCCGCAGGTTTAGCAACTTCTTTTGGCGCTGGAGCAGCTGCCTGGCCAACCATACCTAAGCCAGTTGCCACTACGGTTACGCGCAATTCATTGGTCATTTCTGGGTCGATTACAGTACCTACCACAACAGTTGCATCGCCTGATGCGAACTCTTCGATAATGCTACCCACCTCTGAGTACTCACCCAAAGACAAGTCGATGCCGGCCGTAATATTGACCAGAATACCGCGTGCACCTTGTAGGTTTACGTCTTCCAACAATGGACTGCGGATCGCCGCTTCAGCTGCTTCACGCGCACGGTTCTCACCACTTGCACGACCAGTACCCATCATTGCCAAGCCCATTTCAGACATAACGGTACGCACGTCGGCGAAATCCACGTTAACCATACCGGGGCGAATAATTAGATCCGCAATACCTTGAACCGCGCCAAGCAATACGTTATTAGCTGCTTTGAAGGCGTCCAACAAAGATGTTTGTTTACCCAGCACAGATAACAATTTTTCGTTTGGAATGGTGATTAAAGAATCGACACGCTCACCCAATTCTTTGATGCCCGCATCGGCGATTGCCATACGCTTACGACCTTCGAACGGGAAGGGCTTGGTTACTACCGCAACGGTCAAAATACCCAGTTCACGCGCAACTTCCGCAATCACTGGCGCGCCGCCGGTACCTGTACCACCACCCATACCTGCAGCGATGAACACCATATCCGCACCGCGCAATACTTCGGCGATACGCTCGCGATCTTCCATCGCAGCCTGACGTCCAACTTCTGGATTCGCACCGGCACCCAGACCTTTAGTCATGGTGCTACCAAGTTGTAATACTGTGCGCGCATCAATATCTTTTAGTGCTTGCGCGTCAGTATTAGCGCAAATAAATTCTACGCCTTCTACTTTGTTCGCAATCATGTGCTTAACAGCGTTACCGCCGCCACCACCCACACCGATAACTTTGATTACAGCGCTTTGATGAATGCTATCTACTAATTCAA
>CAZZEV010000121.1:0-8710 GCA_964653305.1 uncultured Cellvibrionaceae bacterium
TGCTCTGGGCATTACCGCTAAAAAACTAATTGGTTTATTGGATTCGATCACTATGACACTCGCAAAACGCATTATTCCCTGCCTCGATGTGGACAATGGCCGCGTGGTGAAAGGCGTGCAGTTTTTGGATATCCGCGATGCGGGCGATCCGGTGGAAATTGCAAAGCGCTATAACCAAGAAGGCGCGGACGAGATTACCTTTCTCGATATCACTGCTACTCATGAAGGCCGCGATACTACAGTTCATACGGTGGAGAAAATCGCGAGTGAAGTGTTTATCCCGCTCACCGTTGGCGGCGGCATTCGTACAGTGGATGATATTCGCACCATGCTTAATGCGGGTGCAGATAAGGTGGGGATTAACTCCGCTGCCGTGTTTAACCCCGATTTTGTAAAAGCCGCGTCCGATCGCTTTGGTGCTCAATGCATAGTTGTGGCGATCGATGCTAAGAAAGTCAGTAAAGATGGCGAAGAGCCACGCTGGGAGATATTCACCCACGGTGGCCGCAAACCTACCGGTATTAACGCGGTCGAATGGGCAATTCGCATGGCAGAATACGGTGCTGGCGAGATTTTACTGACCAGTATGGATGGCGATGGCACTAAAGCCGGTTATGACTTGGGTGTAACCCGCGCCATTAGCGATGCCGTTGCGGTGCCGGTCATTGCCTCCGGCGGCGTAGGGAATTTGCAGCATTTGGTAGATGGCGTGACTTTGGGCCGTGCCGATGCAGTTTTAGCGGCGAGTATTTTCCACTTCCGTGAATACACAGTGCCGCAGGCGAAAGAGTTTATGCGTGCCCAAGGTATTGAAGTGCGCTTGTAAGTTGAATGTTGAACCACAAAAAAGGGCGCTCAATGAGCGCCCTTTTGCGTTTTTTAGCCGCTAAAGCAGCCACTGCGACCGGATTAAGCGGCGCGATATTGTTTGAGAATATCGACGACTTTAGGTTCCGATGCACAGATAAAATCAATAAATTCGCCAACGCCCACTTCTGCGTCATCGCGAGTATCAAAGGGACCAATATCCACGCCTTCGCGAGTCGTGTAGTACCAATAATTATCTTTTTGTAAAAAGCGGCCATTACGATTAGGTACTGAACCTTGTTCGCCCGCACGGTTGAATGTAGCCATCTTTAACCCCTCATTGATACGTGGTGCCTTGCGGCGACTTTCCTTAACAACGGGTTCGTTAAAAACCTGAACCCAGTCTGATTATAAACACTAAACAAATCTTCTGAATATACTTAGTTAGCATTAGTAGAAGATTATTTAATAACCAAAAAGCTGCTTAGGTATAATACCTAGCTTGTCGTAGGAATCAACATCTGTTTTTAATTTAAACAAAAGGCTGTTTGGTGGAACCGAGCAATAGGTTGTTCCTTCATCTTTTAGAACTGCGGGTGAGGGTTGCGACGATCTGGGAGGATTGGCTCTGGGTAGCAACTGAGAGGCGTAAACCAGCTTAACGCCCTCTTTCTTCAGTAAGGGCTCAAGTCTTTCCAAAATGAGTAGGGTGTTGGGATATGGGTGGCCTATGGCGATTGCAGCGCCTCGTTCGCGCGCCAATTTAATCGCTCGGTTAAGCTCTGCTTCAATGGCACCGGGGTCATTCCTATCGTCTAAAAATACATCGCGCTTTAAACTCGGGATCTTCTGCGTCTTTGCGATCTCATAAGCTTTGGTTTGGGCGCTGGTGCGGCTATCGACAAAGTAAAGCCCTCGTGAGCGCAATTCGGTCATCAGCCAATGCATGGGCTCTGCTTCTTGGGTTAGGCGGCTGCCCATGTGATTATTCACACCTTTAATGTGAGGGATGCTAGCTAAGTCTTGGCGAACAATATTCAGAAAAGCGGCTTGATCCAGACCGCTGACGAGGCCGCCTTTGCCCAGAGATTGATTGTTAAGCGCGCTCATAGGCAAGTGCAGCATGAGCTCTTTGCCGCGCTCATGGGCAAGCCGCGCACTACTCGAGCCGTAAGGCGTGAAGGGCAAAATTGCGAGGGTGAAGTTGCCTTTTAAGCGAGCGGCGCGCTCACTTTGGGCTTGGTTGTAACCAATGTCGTCAATGATGATGGTAAGTCGTGCATCCGCGAACGTGCCGACGCTGAGCCAATAGCTAAGCAGAATTAGCCAAGGGCGCAGCTTCACGCTTCGCATCGTTATTTTTTATCCTGCGATTGGGCTTTAGCCTCGTTATTGGGCGCCGTTGCGGGTGTTTTGCTGGGTTCTTCTGCCGCGCTATTGGTTTGTTGCCCAAGAATATGCAGGCCTTTGAGAAGGTTTATAGCGTCAAGAACCTGGTTATCTTTGAGGATATCATCATTTATTACGCTTTCGCGCTCGCGGGTACCGCTACCCACGTCTTGGCCATCTTTGTTTTTGAGGTGACCCGCTAGATCCGCCTCGGCGCTCGCGGCTTTCTGGCCGACGCCATTGCTCATTTTCTCAAGACGCACATCGGGTTCTATACCCTTGGCCTGTATAGAGCGGCCGCTTGGGGTGTAATAAAGTGCAGTGGTGAGTTTAATGGCGCGATCTTCGGTGATGGGTATGACAGTTTGTACTGAACCTTTACCGAAGCTGCGGGTGCCCATAATGATGGAGCGTTTGTGGTCTTGCAGCGCGCCGGCGACAATCTCAGAGGCTGAGGCCGAACCGCTATTGATGAGCGTAACCAGCGGTAATCCAGTGGCGATATCGCCAGGGTTGGCCGCGAAACTGACATTGCTATTTTCCATTCGGCCTTGGGTGTAGACCACGGTGCCGCTTTCCAAAAAAGCATCGGCTACATCTACGGATGCCTGTAAAACCCCGCCCGGATTATTGCGTAAATCCAATACTAAGCCTTTGGTTTTGGGGTGAGCCTTGAGATTTTCACGCAGACGTTCGGTAAAGTCGCGGCCAGTGTTGGTTTGAAATTGGGCGATACGGATATACAAATAGTCATCCGCCACGGGTTTCACGGTAACGCTTTGCACGTGGATCAAGTCGCGCATAATCGCTACGTCGACAGGGTCATCCACTCCTTTGCGCTGCAAACTGATTTTGATGGGGGTGTCTTTGGGGCCGCGCATAAGGCGGGTGGCATCGGTCAGGGTTTTGCCTTTCATGGGCTGATCGTCGATGCGCACAATAATATCGCCCGGTTTAATGCCGGCTTTTTGCGAGGGAGATCCGTCCAGCGGTGTGATGACTTTAATCGCGCCCTCGTCCATACCCACTTCCAAGCCCACACCGCCAAATTCGCCGCTCGTGGTGGCTTGCAGCTCGGCATAGGCTTCTTTATCGAGATAGGCGGAGTGTGGATCAAGCTCGGCAATCATGCCCTTGATGGCGTATTCCAGCATTTTAGAGTCGCTGATTTCGTCCACATAACTGGTGCGCACGTGGTCGTAAGCGCGCGTAAAGGTGCGCAACTCTTCGAGTGGTAAAAGGCCTTCGTTACCTACCGCCTTTTTCTTTTCAACTGCAGCAGCATTCGTAAGATGACTCAACGCGAACACACTCAATAGCAATACTGCGTTGTATTTTTTAGAGGTGCTTGGCTTTAAAAGGCACAACATTTACATCTCCGAGAAGCGCTCGTGCGCCCATGACAACTAACATCAAAAAATCAATTAAGCGCGCGCTAACCAAGCCGCAGGGTCGATCGCTTTGCCTTGATAGCGGATTTCAAAATACAAACCGGTTTCATTCTGCCCGCCGGTGTTGCCCACACTGGCGATAGCTTCACCGGCTTTTACTGCATCGCCGGCTTTGATGTGCAGGTGCTGATTGTGTGCGTAGAGGCTTAAGTAACCTTCACCGTGATCCACAATCACTAGCAGACCTTGGCCGCGAAAATAATCAGCAAAAACCACGCGGCCATAATGCACTGCTTTTACTTGCTGGCCGGAGTTGGCGCTTATCAGCACACCATTCCATTGCAATTGACCTTCCACCTGATTGCTGCCAAAACCGTGGGCAATGCGGCCTTGCGTTGGCCAGGGTAAGCGGCCTTTGCGCGCACTGAATTTTTCGCCCGCCGTGGGCAGCGGCACATAACTCGGTGCGGCTGCAAGGCTGTTGGTGGCGCGCGTTACTTTCTGCAAAAGCGCCTGCAATTGGCGGCGATCTTCCTGCATATCTTGCAGGGCTTTGTCTTTACTTGAGATAGTTGTATTGATTTTTGCGAGAGTTTGTTTGCGCTGCGCTTGCGCATCTTGCAAGCTTGCTTGCTGCTTACTTAATTCTTCTTTTATCGTGTTTAGTTCAGCCGTTTTTTGCGCGATTTGTGGTTCGAGTTCATTCAGTTGCGCAATGGTATCGAGATATTTCTTCATTTTCTCGGCGTGCGCAGCCATGAAGAAACTGTGGTATTTCATCATGCGTGAAATACGCTCAGGTGATTCCTGATTTAAGAACACTTTAAACTGTGGTTGTTGCCCAAGCTGATAAGCAGCACGTACCTGCTCAGCGGCTTGGGCTTGTTGCTTTGCACGGGCTTTTTCCAAATTGCCGCGTTCTTGGTTTAAGTTTTCAATCTGTTTGTCTTGGCTGTTTATTTCCTGTTGAATTTTTTCAACTTTCTTTTGCAGCTCGCTCATTTGCGTTTCATTTTTTTGCAGTTCTTGCTGCACATTGCTGCGCGCGCCCTGCACTTTTTTTAATTCTTTCTGTAGGTCAGCAATATCTTTTTGCAATTTCGCCATGTCGGCTTTTTCATCGCTCAGAGCACTGGGCGAGATGGCAAGCATCATGGAGAATAAACTTAGGCATAAAAGTTTTTTCATGGGGATTATTCGAATGCTAAAAACAGCGGTGAATATTGCGAACAAGAATGTTCAGTTCGATTTTTATAAACAGGATCTAGTGTGAGCGAGTTAAGGTGATTCTCGCGAGACCGTCGGAGGCATGGACGACCCACATGGAGGTGGGAAGTGCCACTAAGCGTATGGAACGCTTGTTGCCGCCAACGTCGAGCCTACAAGGATGTACTTGCGGCGTGTCTCGCGAGGATTACCTTAACTCGCGTCGGAATTAACTTAGCGTAATTAAATTTTTACCCGTCATTTCTGCAGGCTGAGGAATTCCCATTAACGCCAACATAGTGGGAGCAACATCTGCCAAGGAGCCACCAGAAGAAATAGTGCCTTTGCGTGAGCTGCAGAAAATAAACGGCACTGGCAACGTAGAGTGTTGAGTGTTTGCTTGACCGGTTTCTTCGTCAAACATTTCTTCAACGTTGCCGTGGTCAGCAGTAATTAAGGCTTCGCCGCCCACTTTTTCTACCGCAGCCAATACGCGGCCTAAGCAAATATCAATGGCTTCTACGGCTTTGGTTGCTGCTTCCATAATGCCGGAGTGACCGACCATATCGCAGTTGGCGTAGTTGCAAATAATCGCGTCGTATTTGCCGGACTCAATGGCTTCTACCAATTTGTCAGTAACAATGGGCGCGTTCATTTCGGGTTGCAAATCGTAAGTAGCGACTTGTGGTGATGGAACCAAAATACGATCTTCACCGGGATAAACAACTTCATTGCCGCTGTTAAAAAAGAACGTCACATGCGCGTACTTTTCAGTTTCGGCGATACGCAATTGGGTTTTGCCCAAGCCAGAAATATATTCACCAAATGAATTGGTTAAATCTTCTGGCGGGAATGCGATAGGTGCTTTGATGCTAGAAGCGTATTCAGTCGTTTGGACAAAGTGCGCAATCTCAGGATGCAATTCACGTTCAAAACCTGTGAAGCCTTCTTCGATTAAAGCATTGGTAATTTCGCGCGCGCGGTCGGGGCGGAAGTTCATAAAAATCACTGAGTCGCCATCGTTAATCGTGGCGACTTCTTCGTCTTCGGCGCAGATTACAGTCGCTTTCACAAACTCATCATTTTCACCGCGTTCGTAGGCGGCTTTTAAACCATCCACCGCAGTGAGTGCGTCGAATTCTGCATCGCCAGTCACCATCACATCGTAAGCTTGCTTTACGCGATCCCAACGGTTGTCGCGGTCGAGTGCGAAGTAGCGGCCAACAATAGAAGCAATGCGACCGGTGCCTAATTCTTTAAATAAATCCTGGGCTTTTTGCAACGACGATTCTGCGCTGCGCGGTGCGCAATCGCGGCCATCGAGGAATGCGTGCAAATAAACGTCTTTCGCGCCGCGTTGTACGGCCATTTTCATCATGGCGTAAATATGGTCTTGGTGGCTGTGAACGCCGCCTTCAGAGAGTAAGCCAAGAATATGTACCGCTTTGCCGCTGGCAATCGCGCTATCAATCGCGTTTACGTAAACGGGGTTGGTAAAGAAATCGCCATCGCTAATGGCTTTGTTTACGCGGGTAAAGCTTTGGTAAACCACCCGGCCAGCGCCGAGGGTCATATGGCCTACTTCGCTGTTGCCCATTTGGCCTTCCGGTAAGCCTACGGCTAAGCCAGAGGTTTCAATCAGGCTTTTCGGGTTGTTGGCCCAGAGTTTATCGAACACCGGCTTATGTGCAGCGGCAATCGCGTTGTATTTGGTTTTTTCCGAATAGCCATAGCCATCGAGGATGAGGAGCACGGTAGGTTTCTTTGGGGCTGTCATAGCGCGGTCACTTCTCAGGGGGAATTAGGAACGGGGTGAATGCCCCTATTCTAGCGGGTTATGGCTGGCTTCTCTAGGCCGATTACAGGTGGTTAAACGGCCTAAACCCGTGAAAAACGGGGTTTATAGCTTGAGAAGCAAAAGCGCCAAGCCAAGCGCGGCGGGTACGGCTTGAATATAGATAATTTTGATTTTAGCGGTGAGGCCGCCGTACACGCCTGCGACCAAAATGCAGCCGAGGAAAAAGACTTTAATATCAAAGCCGCTGTCCCCCAAATACAGCCCCCAAAACAAGCCCGCAGCGAGAAAGCCATTGTACAAACCTTGGTTGGCCGCCAGTACTTTCGAGAGGCTCGCCATTTCTTGGCTATGGCCAAACGCCTTGCGGCCTGCGGGTTTGTCCCACAGAAACATTTCTAATATCAGAATATAGACATGGAGTAAGGCGATAAGGCCGATGACGAGGCTGGAGGCAATGGGATAGCTGGGCATGGCAAAGTCCTTTATTGGGGGGTCGAATCTTCTTTAACAGTGAACCGATTTTAGCAGTCGCGCCAATTTTTCAGGGATAAGCCTGCTTGAAGAAGAGCGATAAGTTGATAAATGGGTAGCATTTTCGCCAACAAAGTACTCATTTTTTGCTTATAACTAAAAAGATGTTTCCTAAGTACACACTTGAAAATTAATGCTGGATAATTGATTTTTGTGTCGCTAAAGTGCGCAACACCAACTGAGTACAACCAGTGGCAACAACAATAATTAATAACAATCGTGGTGGTGTTTGCAAACAATAATCTATAACAGATTGCAAAACACCAACCGCGAAGTTTTACTCCTCCCTCGGCATAAAAAATACCTCGGTCCCAGAACTTTCCTGTTCTAAGAATTCTTAAATGACTCTTAGTTTCTTTGCATGTTTGCGTTTGCAAATGTGCGCGAAGCTATGGGCATTTTTGTGCTTTATCCAATAAAAATTTATTCAATAAAAATAACCTTAGTCGGCAGTGTTATTTCATTTTTAGGTTAATACCCCGTGATCCAGGGGTGGATTGGCTTGGGCTTTTTTTGCTTTTTTTAACAAGAAAAACTGCAAAAAGCTCAAACAATAAAATTAATCATGTGGAAGCAAAAAATGAAACAGCAAATGTTCGCGAAACTATTTTCAGCAATCGTAATTCTATTCTGCCTAGCAAGCCCGGCAAGGGCGGCGCTAATCACTACCAATTTTTCAGACTTAGTGGGCAATCAAGGTACTGTTGATATAGTCCTCACTAATAACAGTGAAACCGCTGGAATTGCTCAGTTCTCTATTTATTTCTCCGAATTTCTCTTTTCGAATTTATCAATAATTAATAGTCCGCAAGGTTGGGATGGCGCCCTGTCTCAACCTGATCTTTTTTCTAACTGGCCAGGTGTTTTTGATAGCTACACCCTAGATTTGCCACTTGCGCTAGGCGCTTCTCAAGCAGGTTTTAAACTTGGTTTTACCTATCTGGGTCAAGGCCCTTTGGCCCCACTTAATTTTGACATTATTGGTGATAATTGGGCTGTAATTGCATCGGGTACGTCAACGAATGTGACCTCTCATGTCGCTGAACCCACTCCAGGTGCCTTAATACTTCTAGGTCTTGCGGTTGTCGGTTTTGCTCGCCGTCGTCAAGGGTGGGCAGCATTATGAAAATTAAATATTACTTAACGAGCCTAACAGCATGTTTAATATTGGCCGCGCCTTTTTCATTTGCGGCTGCTCCAGTTATGACAGTAGTTTCACTCACTAAGGTGAGTGAAACTCGTATTGGTCGGTTTGATTATGACACCGTTTATAAAGTTAACTTTCAAAATGGCGATCAAGCACTGGCGAGTGCTAGCGAAACACTGATTTCTGCAAGTAAAGGCACTACGATTATTGATGGTGTTGTCCAAATTGGAGCCGTAGCTGCAAATGCACAGGTTGTATCCAACGATACGATTACCTTGCGTCAAAATCGTTCACTTCCATTTAATCCGGCAGAGATGGTTTGGAATGAATCTGTCGTACCCGTTGTCGCCAGTTCCTCTTCCTCATCCAGTATCGCATCAAGCTCTTCTAGCAGCGCTGTTCCCAATGGCCCTGCACGGTGATCTGGTTGACATTCAAGCG
>CAZZEV010000122.1:0-2621 GCA_964653305.1 uncultured Cellvibrionaceae bacterium
GCTTGCAAGAATTTCACGGCGATATCACTCAGTTTAAAGTTGTTAAAGTTTATCCCTCAATCCTCAATCAAATTGCGATTACCAAGACTGAACCTGGTGATGAAAACAATCAGGATATTTCGTCATTGGTGGGTAAAGTGGATATTCGACAACTAGAAGAGTTTCCACAAAACGATCCCGATGCTTACAGTTTTAGCGGCGGCTTGTGCCGTGCAAACCAAGGCTTAATGGAATTCGTGGAAATGTTTAAAGCACCCATTAAAGTGCTGCACCCATTATTAACAGCAACGCAAGAAGGTAATTTCAACAGTACAGAAGGTTTAGGAGCAATTCCGTTTGATGGCGTAATCTTGGCGCACTCCAACGAATCTGAATGGCAAAACTTCCGTAATAACAAAAACAATGAGGCTTTTATTGACCGTGTGTATATCGTCAAAGTGCCTTACTGTTTACGCGAGAAAGAAGAAATGCAGATTTACGAAAAACTCTTGCAGCACAGCTCATTATCTAAAGCGCCTTGTGCACCAGATACTTTGCGCATGCTGGCGCAGTTCTCAGTATTGTCGCGAATTAAGGAGCCAGAGAACTCCAACATCTTTTCTAAAATGCGTGTTTACGATGGTGAAAATTTAAAAGATACAGACCCTAAAGCAAAATCCTTGCAAGAGTATAAAGATGCAGCGGGTGTTGACGAAGGCATGAACGGCTTATCGACTCGCTTTGCCTTTAAGATTCTATCCAAAGTATTCAATTTTGATCCCACTGAAATTGCTGCTAACCCAGTGCACCTTATGTATGTACTTGAGCAACAAATTGAGCAAGAGCAATTCCCCAAAGAGGTGCAAGATAAATACCTTAACGCCCTGAAAGAATACATCTCGCCAAAATATGTAGACTTTATTGGAAAAGAAATTCAAACCGCCTATCTGGAATCTTATGCGGAATATGGACAAAATATTTTTGATAGATATGTGACCTATGCGGACTTCTGGATTCAAGATCAAGAGTATCGCGACCATGAAACTGGTGAAATTTTAAACCGAGCTTCCTTGAACGAAGAGTTGGAGAAAATTGAAAAACCCGCAGGCATTAGCAACCCTAAAGATTTCCGGAATGAGATAGTCAATTTTGTATTGCGCGCTAAAGCGAATAACTCCGGTAAGAGCCCGGATTGGCGCAGCTATGAAAAACTGCGCACGGTTATTGAGAAGAAAATGTTCTCCAACACTGAAGATTTGTTACCGGTTATTTCATTCAACGCCAAGGCTTCGGCACAAGACAAGAAGAAACACGGTGATTTTGTACAGCGCATGGTGGAGCGCGGTTACACCGAGAAGCAAGTTCGCTTGTTATCTGAGTGGTATTTGCGCGTAAGAAAATCGCAGTAGCTACAGAGAAGGCTGAGGTAGTGAGTTACTTCAGCGAACTCCAGTGCCGTTATTTGTGGTGTGTAGTTCGCACTCTTTTTTGTGAGAATAAGGGTTCAGTATGAGTTATATCATCGACAGACGCCTTAACGCTAAACACAAAAGCGCGGTTAATCGGCAACGTTTTTTACGCCGTTATCGTGATCAAATTCAAAAATCGGTTTCAGATGCCGTTAGTAATCGTTCCATTAAAGATATAGATAAGGGCGGTAAGATCAGTATTCCCGCCAAAGATATTGGTGAACCTGTTATTCATCACGGCAATGGCGGCTACAACACCCGTGTATTACCCGGCAACAAACAATTCTCAACTGGTGATAGGGTAAATCGGCCTGAAGGTGGGGCAGGGGGCGGTGGGGGAAAAAACGCCAGCGATTCAGGTGAGGGTGAAGATGATTTTTCATTTACCTTGTCGCAAGAAGAATTTCTAGATTTTATGTTTGATGGTTTGGAATTGCCCAATCTTATTAAACGGCAGTTGTCCGGCGTTGAAGAATTTAAAAAAGTGCGTGGCGGTATCGCCAATGAAGGGCAGCCGGGGCGAATAAATATTGTTCGCTCTTTACGCGCCGCCAATATGCGCCGCATAGCGCTGACTACCGGTAAGCGCAAGCGCTTGTTGGAATTGGAAGCTCAATTACTTGCGCTTGACCAAGAAGATGAGTCTACGTGTGATTTAGTTCTTCGTCAGACCATTCTCGATGAAATGGCGAAAATTTCACAGGCCATTAAGCGTACGCCATGGCTAGATACCTTTGATTTAAAATACAATCTGCAAATTAAACAACCTATCCCACGTTCAAAAGCGGTAATGTTTTGTATTATGGATGTGTCTGGTTCGATGGATCAGGCCACTAAAGACATTGCCAAGCGTTTTTTTATTTTGCTGTATTTGTTTCTGCAACGGAATTACGAAAAAACTGAAATTGTTTTTATTCGTCATCACACAACGGCTAAAGAAGTCGATGAACATGAGTTTTTTCATTCGCGCGAAACCGGCGGTACCGTGGTGTCTAGTGCGTTAAAACTGATGCAAGAAATTATTGAAGATCGCTATTCGCCCAATGAATGGAATATTTATGGCGCGCAGGCATCCGATGGTGATAACTGGGGCGATGATTCCGGTAATTGCAAAAAACTGATGAGCGACAATTTGCTGCCATTGTGTCAGTACTATTCGTATATTGAAATTAC
>CAZZEV010000122.1:2721-8676 GCA_964653305.1 uncultured Cellvibrionaceae bacterium
AACATCCCGATAAATTCTCGTTACAGCATATTGTGGGTATTGAGGATATTTATCCCGTCTTCCGTGAGCTATTTCATAAGAAGGTCGCATGAAATCATTTGAAGATAAGCTGAAACCTATCGATACTCCCGCGAAAGAAAAAGTGGGCAAAGCCAAAGTATCAAAAAGGGCGGCTGCACCTTTGTTTACATCATCGGAATGGAACTTTGATTTAATTCGTGAATGCGATCAAACCATTGCGGAAATTGCTGGTGAGTTTGGGCTTGATACTTACCCCAATCAAATTGAAGTCATTAGTTCTGAGCAGATGATGGATGCCTATGCGGCGGTGGGAATGCCGATTGGCTACCATCATTGGTCTTACGGTAAACAATTTCTCAGTACTGAAAACTCCTACAAACGTGGCCAAATGGGATTGGCCTATGAGATTGTGATCAACTCAAATCCCTGTATTGCCTATTTAATGGAAGAAAATAATATGACCATGCAGGCGCTGGTCATAGCTCATGCGTGTTACGGTCACAACTCCTTTTTTAAAGGCAACTATTTATTTAAAACGTGGACGGATGCGGATTCCATTATTGATTATTTAGTCTTCGCCAAAAATTATATTAGCAAGTGTGAAGAACGCTATGGCATTGCGGAGGTGGAAGCCATTATCGATTCCTGTCACGCACTGATGAATTACGGTGTGGATCGCTATAAACGACCTTATCCTATTTCGGCGCACGATGAAGAGTTGCGTCAAGCTGAACGCGCCGAATATTTGCAAAAGCAAGTAAATGATTTATGGCGTACCATACCTAAATCAGTCAGTGAAAAATCTGAAAAAAATGCACCCCGTTTTCCCTCAGAACCCCAAGAAAATATTCTTTATTTTCTAGAAAAAAATTCACCTTTATTGGAATCTTGGCAGCGCGAAGTTATCCGCATTGTACGAAAAATTGCGCAATATTTTTATCCGCAGCGCCAAACCCAAGTGATGAACGAAGGTTGGGCGTGCTTTTGGCACTACACCTTGTTAAATGAAATGTATGCTCGCGGTCTGGTGACCGATGGTTTTATGATGGAGTTTTTACAGTCCCACACCAGCGTAATTGCACAACCGGCTTACGATAGCCCTTATTTTGGTGGCATTAATCCCTACACCTTGGGGTTTGCGATGATGATGGATATTCGTCGCATCTGCGAAAACCCTACCGCTGAAGATCGTGAATGGTTCCCCGATATTGCCGGCAGCGATTGGAATCAAACCTTGCATTTTGCAATGCGCAATTTTAAAGATGAGAGTTTTATTCTGCAGTTTTTATCACCAAAGGTCATGCGCGATTTAAAACTATTTAGCATTGTGGATGATGATCAGGAAGAGAAAATAGAAATCTCCGCCATTCATGATGAGAGTGGATTCAAAAAACTGCGTGAAACTCTGGCAGGGCAGTACAACTTAGGAAATCGCGAACCAAATATTCAAATTTTTAACGTCAATGTGCGCGGTGATCGCGCTTTAACCCTCCATCACACTATGCATAACAGGAAGCCTCTAGCGGATTCGGCGGGGGAAGTCTTGAAACATCTACACCATCTATGGGGGTTTGATGTACATTTACATTCTTTGGATGGTGATGAGATTAAACAGAGCTTTCATTGCCCGGAAAGAGCGGCCGCATAATAACTCTCAATGAGCTATCCTGAAAAACGAAAACCCCTAGCTAAAGGTTAGGGGTTTTCGTTTGTGCTCGCTCAGTTACAGTTACTTTAGAAACACTTAAAATATGTTGGCAAAAAAGCCGAGAGGATTTTTACTTTGCGCGACGCTCACAATGAATGCAAAGACAGCTAGTGCGGATAACCAGAGAATTTTTCTGACTTTTATGCTGGGGTGTTTAAAAGTTAAAATACCTAACGCAATATAGATAACTAAGGCAGTCAGTTTAACCACAAGCCAAGGTTGGTTTGCAGGATTAAAATGCATAACAACGGCAAGTGCAATGCCGGAGCCAATTAAAAGTAGATTAACAATGTGCGGGGCAATTAAAAACGCACGATGCTTACTAGCGTTAGATTCACGCATCATCAAATAACCGCGACTGAAAAACAAAAAGAATGAAATGGCGAGTGCGGTCAGGTGAATATGTTTTAAGATGATATCCATAAAAAGTCCTAAGATTGAAGTGCTTTTGTCACTAGCGCAAGCATAGTGTCTGATAAGGGGAGTTTAAGGGCTGCGGTGTGGCCAGTTTCAGACATTTTATTCCACGTCTTCTGTATGATGTCAATCAGCTTGGTCTCATCATGTTTGCTGGCAAAGTCTTCGAGATAGAATTCTAAAAACACCAAGCAAATAACATCCTCTAAGGCTTGAACTTCGTCATCGCGTTTTAGGCTGCGTTTTAGTAGTAAATCCTTTACGCGCTGAATGGCACTTTTATCGTAGCCATTAGCTTGCATGATTTCACCGGCGGTTTCGCCATGAAATACAGCTAAGTCTAGTCGCCATTTTTTATAGCCTTGGCGATCCATTGGGTATTCGCTGCGAGGTATTTTCCAGCGGCAAATATGTTGGCTACGTGCGGCTAATTGTAGTTCTACTGATGCTGTGGGAAAAAATTGCTGTAAATGCTCAGTCATGCGTTGACTATAAATTAATTCTTTCGCAATGGGCTGGCCATTAACTATTTCTGTGTTGGGGTCTTGTGCATTGGCAGCATCAAATGCCGCCAGTGTTTTTTCAAGTTGATTCATTATTAATCGTTACCATTAGCAATGTTGCGCAGCGCTTCCATATCGATGATTGTGATTTCTTTTTTATCGACCGCTATAAGATTACTTTTTTGCAAGCGTGTGAAAATTCGGCTAACAGTTTCAATGGTTAGGCCTAAAAAGTTTCCGATATCAGTGCGTGACATAGGCAAAATAAAATCATTGGTGGAAAGATTACGGCGGCCATTACGAGAGGAAATACTGAGTAATAAGGTTGCGATTCGTGCTTCCGCGCTGCCTTTACTTAAGAGTGTAATAACTTGTTGGTCTTGGGTTATTTCGCGGCTCATAAGCTGAAAAAAGTGACGCTGTAGAGTGGGTATCTGGAGGCTCAGCTCTTCAAGGCGATTGAATGGAATCTCGCAGACCGAGGATGTTTCAAGAGCTATCACAGAGTTTGTGTAGATGTTATCGGCGAGGCCATCCATACCTACAACTTCGCCTGGTAGATAGAAGCCAGTAACTTGCTCATCACCTTTATCGCTAATGCTGACTGCTTTTACTGCACCTGAGCGAATCGCAAAAACAGAATCAAAGGCATCATTGGATCGGTAGAGGTATTCGCCTTTTTGCAGGGGCTTGCTGCGTTGAACTATGTTGTTTAATCGATCAATATCATCAATATGCAGGCTAATGGGCAGGCATATGGCGTTTAAACGACAATTTCCACAGCTTACACGCTTATCGTGTGAGCAGTGAACATCTTGAGTCTTTATAAATTGCATATTATTCATTGGCAAAACTCGCCGCTATTAAGGAGGGGGAGGTGGCTACAGACAGATTGTTACAGCTTTAGAGCTAAGGGTAAATACTTGATTCTCTCCAACCAGTCGCGTTTCCGGCCTCTAGGTGTGTTAGTGCAAAGCTACGCTGCGTACAATTAAACCTTTACTTACGTGAATAGGCGGCATATAGTTGGTTCGCTGGCCAAATTGCAGCGTGAACTGTAGTCTTAGGGCACATTTCACAATTATTTATGTTATGTCACATCCGTTGTTCTAGCAGTAAATCTATTAGTAACTCGATGCTTCTTCATAAGTAACACCGATCTGTCAGCAACACATTTTTATTTATTAAGATCATCGAGGTTTAAAATGGCTAGAAGCACTGGCACAGTAAAATGGTTCAACGAGTCAAAAGGTTTTGGTTTCATTGCTAGCGAAGCTGGCCAAGACGTTTTTGTTCACTACAGCGCTATCAGCGGTTCAGGTTTCAAAACCTTAGCTGAAGGTCAACGCGTAGAGTTTGACGTAAAGCCAGGCCAAAAAGGCCCACAAGCTGAAAACGTAACTGGTCTGTAATTCTTTACGGATTCAGCTAAAAAAGCCGCACTTGTTGCGGCTTTTTTTTGCAAGTTACTTTTACAAATCATCCAAATATTTTTCTGCATCCAACGCCGCCATACAACCTGCACCGGATGACGTAATCGCTTGGCGATACACGTGGTCAGCAACATCGCCAGCTGCAAACACACCGGGAACATTGGTGGCAGTCGCGTTGCCGTGTAAGCCACTTTGTACGATTAAGTAACCATCTTTCATATCCAACTGGCCAGCAAAAATATCCGTGTTTGGTTTGTGGCCAATGGCGATAAATACACCTGCAACATCAATTTCTTGCGTGCTGTCATCTTGCGTGCTTTTTAAGCGCAAGCCGGATACGCCTGAGTCGCCGCCTAGTACTTCATCCAGCTGGTGATTCCAAATAATTTTGATATTGCCGTTAGCAGCTTTGGCAAACAGTTTATCCTGCAAAATCTTTTCAGATTTTAATTTATCGCGACGGTGAATCAGGGTTACTTCGCTGGCGATATTAGACAAATACAAGGCTTCTTCCACAGCGGTATTGCCGCCGCCGACAACCGCTACTTTTTGACCGCGATAAAAGAAGCCGTCGCAGGTTGCGCAAGCACTTACACCGCGACCTTGAAACGCTTCCTCTGATGGCAAACCTAAATATTGTGCTGAAGCACCGGTTGCAATAATCAAGGCATCGCAGGTGTAGGTATTTGAGCCGATTAATTTAAAGGGGCGCTCGCTCAATACAGTTTCATGAATATGGTCGAAAATAATTTCGGTATTAAAACGCTCAGCGTGTTCTTGCATTTGCACCATCAAATCCGGACCTTGCAAATCATGTACGCCACCAGGCCAGTTCTCCACTTCGGTAGTGGTGGTTAATTGACCACCTTGCTGCATGCCGGTGATGATGACCGGTTTTAGGTTGGCACGGGCGGCATAAATAGCGGCTGTGTAGCCCGCTGGGCCTGAGCCGAGAATGATTAAACGGTGATGTTGTACGTCGCTCATGTGGATTCCTTAGGCTATTCGTAGATAGGCTGTTCGTTAAAGTAGCTGGTCGTTAAATTGGGTTATGTTGATGTGGGGGCATGATAGGCGAAACCCAAGGTGGGCGCAAAATTGTCTGTGTTAATGCGGGAGATTGGGTGAAACTATTGCGTTTTATTGTTTGGCAGAGTGATAAGGCTTTATGCTGAGCTCTGTTGATTGTATCTATCTACTTATCCGAACACGGTACTGCAGGCAAGTCATGGATTTAACTACTTCTAGTTCTAGCTCAATTGAATCTCCATGTATTCGTAATTGTTGCTTGAATGACGACGATATTTGTCTAGGTTGTGGTCGTAGTCTTCGTGAAATCACTGCTTGGAGTACTGCGAGTGAAATGGCCAAGGTGGTTATTCTAGAGGCAGCTACAGCGCGTAAGCGATTAATAAATTTGCGCCAGTCAACCTGAGCCCATTCTCTACATCTTCTCTTCTGATTGCAATTTGCTACACTGCGCGCCTTTTGGGGCCGCCTATGCTTTATTCGTCTGCGGTCTCGCCTGAATTCGAGCCAGTGAGATATCAATATGTCTAACCCTAACTTTGCCAATATCCGTATCGTGTTGGTTAACACCACTCATCCCGGCAACATTGGTGGTGCGGCGCGAGCCATGAAAAATATGGGGTTGTCTCGGCTCTATCTGGTTGCACCTAAAGAGTATCCATCGGATAAAGCGGTTTGGCGCTCAGCAGGGGCGACCGATGTTTTGGATAATGCGGTGGTAGTTGAAACATTAGATGAAGCTATTGGTGGCTGTTCTTTAGTGGTTGGTACGAGCGCCCGCGAGCGCCGAATCCCTTGGCCACTGCTTGATCCGCGTGAGTGCGGCGAGAATGTTTGGGTTGAA